>CBINIO010000112.1:0-10472 GCA_966250725.1 uncultured Chitinophaga sp. | reverse complement strand
GGACGCCGACCTGCAGGCGCGCGGTTATATGAGCGCCCTCGAAAACGAACAATACGAAAAGTTCAACGCATCGGGAAAGCTGGTGGTGAACAACCTGCTGTACAAAAGCGGCGATTATCCCGAAGGCATAAAAGTGAATTCGCTGCATATGCAGTTCAACCCGAAGAACGTGACCGTTCCCGATTTCAACGGGCAATACCTCGGCACGAACTTTTCCGCCACCGGCGAAGTGAACAACCTGCTCGCCTACGCGCTGCGCAACGAAGCGCTCAACGGCCGTCTCGCGCTGAAAGCAGACCAACTCGACCTCAACAAATGGATGGGCGACGAAAACGAAAGCGCCGGAACACCGTCCTCCCCGGCGGATACGGCCGCAGCTACGCCTTTCGCCGTACCCAACAACCTCGATTTCACCGTGCAGGCGCAGGTGGACAAAGTGCATTACGATAAAGTGGACCTCAACGACCTTTCCGGCTCGCTGCTTATCAAAGACGAAACGGTGACGCTGAAAAATATCAAAGCCAACACGCTGCAGGGCAGCATGAAGATCGACGGCACCTACTCCACGAAAAACGACAAGGACCATCCCGATATCAGTCTTGCTTACGACGTGAAAGAGCTGGACGTGCAGCAAACGTTCAACGCATTCAACACCGTGCAGAAGCTGATGCCCATCGGGCAGTTCCTGAGCGGCAAGCTCAGCTCGCAGCTTACCGTAACGGGCAAGCTGGGCAAGGATATGAGCCCGCAGCTCAGCACGCTTTCCGGCGACGGCAACCTGCTGCTGATACAGGGTTTCCTGAAAAAGTTCGCGCCGCTCGACCAGCTGGCCTCGCAGCTGAACGTCAGCGCGCTGCAAAATATTTCCGTTCGCGATATCAAAAATTATTTCGCATTCCGCAACGGGCGCATGACGGTGAACCCTTTCCGTGTGAAACTGCCGAACATGAACATGCTGATCGGCGGCAGCCACGGGTTTGACCAAAGCATGGATTACACCATGCAGCTGGCGCTGCCGCGCGAGCTGCTCGGGCAGAAAGGCAACGCGCTGGTGAACAACCTCGTGAGCCAGGCCACCAGCAAAGGCATACCAGTGGAGGTGAGCGACACCGTTTATCTCAACGTATTGCTGGGCGGCAACATCATGAAACCTTCCGTAAGAACGGACCTGAAGGAAGTGGCGGGCAAAGCGGCGGAAAACCTGAAAGACCAGGCCACCGCGATGGTCAAAAACAAAGTGGACACGGTGAAACAAACGGTGAAAGATTCGCTTTCGCAGGTGAAGAACCAGGCCGTATCGGCCGTAAAGGAAGAATTGAAAAACAAATTGCTGGGCGGCAAGGACAGCACGAATACCGGCGGCCTGAAAGACGCGGGCAAGGCCGCTGAAAAAACGCTCAACAATACCCTGAAAGGATTGCTGAACAGGCGCAAAAACACCGCAGCGGATTCAACAAAACGATAGGTTTGCTTGTAATATAAAGCGTGGTACTACATCGTACCACGCTTTTTTTATGGACAGCATTATATACAGCCCCTTTTGTAATGCCAGTTTGTTAGCCGGACTGCTTTTCCTGTTTATGGGATGGATGATCCGGAAGTTCCCGCCGCGCAGCCTGAAAACGTGGTATGGTTACCGCACTTTTTCTTCCACGATCAACGAGGACACCTGGTACGAAGCCAACCAGTACGCCGCTTATATTTCACGTTGCCTGGCCTACATCCTGATCCCTTTCGGGCTGCTGATGGCATTCATTTTCGATTCGCAGACGGACGTGTTCCTTTATCTCACCGTCACACCCGTGATCGTTGGCGCGCTGCTGCTCACCGGTCTTACCGAATGGCACCTGCTGCAGGAATTCGACGAAGACGGGCACAAGCGCAGCAAACCGCGCAAAAGATCTACTTCCTCTTCCTGATCATCAGCACTGCGGGCACGGGGCGCTGCCCGTTCTTGTCGGAAGGTTTGATGGTGTTGAGGTGGTTCACGTACAGCGCGGACGATCCGCCGCCGTCGAGGTTGAGCGCTTCCACGCAGCCGAGGCCGGTGAATATTTCCGCCAGCTGCTCCAGCGTTGCGCCTTCGGCCACGCCTTTGTTCCTTCCTTCCACGACCAGCAGTATCACTTTACCGTCCGCCTTGTAACCTATGGCGGACCTCGGGTGGAAATTCTTCACGCCGCCCATGCGTTCTTCGTTCATCGTTATATGCGCTTTGCCGTTCTGCACCAGCACCGGGCCGCCGCCTACCGCTTCTTTCATTTTCCAGCGGTGCGCGCCTTGCGGGTATTTTCTGGTAGGTCGACGATAAACGGTATCCCTACCGTTGATCTCCGGCGTTACGGGTACCGCATATTCGTACGGCCTGTTCCTTTCGCCTACGTTGTATATCCAGGCTATGTCCGGGCGGTTGCGGCGGTCGAGGCCGAATGCGCCGCGGGTGGTGTATATCGTGCGGTTCGTGCCGGCAATGGATTTCGGGTTTACTTCCAGCACTTTGCCGTTGTGCACCACGAGGTTGAGGCTGCGGTTGGTTTTAAACGAGAAGAAGGTGGTGTTGATCACCGCGAGCGCGGCGGGGCCTTCAATGCTGTCGTATTGCGCGGGCGTAAGCCGTTTGCCGTTGCCGGTGCGCACGACGGCCTCGATCTGCGGGTCCGCCGGGTCGAATTCGAGGTAAAAGGCGCGGAAAGGTTTGCCGTCCAGCGGAGTAGTGGTTTCAAAAACCTGCATGCCGGCGGGAAGCCCTTCGTTGTGTTTCGCGGAAGGTTGCCAGCTGAGCTGCGCGTGAGCTGCAGCCGGAAGCATGGCGATCAGGATCAATAAGCGTTTCATGAGCCGAAAAATATAAAATCGGCGGGGGATTTGGGATGATTCTTTTGTGAAGGATTTTTTGGGGGCTGACGGGAGCGGTTATAATGCAGGGGGAAGGAAGCCGCTGCGCGGTGCACCGACCGGGCGCGGGTTGGAAGACATTTGGCAAAAAAGCCCGGAACGGATTCCGGGCTTTATATTCAGCAAATTTTATCTTTCTATTTCCTTCCGCTGAAAATATGTTTTTCAGCATGATAGGACGACCTCACCAGCGGCCCTGCTTCCACATAATCGAGTCCCATGCCGTAACCGATCTCGCGCAGTTCCGCGAACTCGTCGGGGTGTACGAAACGGATCACGGGGAGGTGTTTGGGAGTGGGCTGGAGATACTGGCCGAGAGTCACTACGTCGCAGCCGTTGTCGTACAGGTCCTGCATCGCCTGCACCACTTCTTCCTTCGTCTCGCCGAGGCCCAGCATGATACCGCTTTTGGTGCGCATGCCGCCTTCTTTCAACCGGCGGATCACTTCGAGGCTGCGGTGGTATTTCGCCTGGATGCGCACCTGTTTGGTCATGCGCTCCACGGTTTCGAGGTTGTGGCTCACTACTTCAGGCGCAGCCTCTATCACTCTTTCCAGGTTTTCCCAGATGCCCCTGAAATCGGGGATGAGGGTTTCCATGGTGGTTTCGGGATTGAGGGCGCGTACGGCCTTGATGGTGTTGGCCCAGATGATGGAGCCGCCGTCCTTCAGTTCGTCCCTGTCCACAGACGTGATCACCGCATGTTTTACCTTCATGAGGTAAATGGCTTCGGCCACGCGCTGGGGTTCGTCCCAGTCCACGGCTTCGGGCCTGCCGGTGGCTACGGCGCAAAAGCCGCAGCTGCGGGTGCATATGTTTCCAAGGATCATGAAAGTAGCCGTGCCGGCTCCCCAGCATTCGCCCATGTTGGGGCAATTGCCGCTTTCACAAATGGTATGAAGTTTATGGGTGTCTACCAGGTTCCTTACCTGCCTGTAATTCTCTCCGATGGGCAGTTTCACTCTGAGCCAGTCGGGCTTTTTCACTCTCTGCGCAGCCGGTTCGCCGGCGGCGATTACGGGTAATTCTTGCATCGCAAATCCTTTCTTTAAGGTACAAAGTTACTTATTCCAGCGTTTCCCCAGCTGTATTCCTACATATGCGTTGAAAAAGAACGACTTACCCTCCTGATCGACCATAATTTGCACCTTTTTGGTATAGTATTCGGCGTTGATGCCTACTTCGAGCGCGGAGATAACGTCGTTAAAACGGGCCCAGTCGAACCGGAAGCCGGTTTTTGCATGCAGGCCGGGCGTGATGGTCATTTCGCTCCATCCTTTGCCAAAACCGCCGGCGCCGTAGATGAGGTCGCGGTTCAGGAAATCGTCGCGGATGTCTTCGGAGTACCTCACGATCTTCCGGGAATTGGGGTCGCCGGTGTCGTTGGTCAGTTCCAGGTAATAGGGTTTCACCAGCCCGGCGGAGATGCCTCCGTAATAGAGGAAATTCACTTCCACCCCGTTTTTGTTGCCTTTGCCGCCGATCAGGCGTTTTTGCCCGATGCCGAGCTTGGCCTGGTAAAAATTATTCATTTTACCGTATACAAAAGGCGTGCTGCTGATATAGAACCCGCCGCCCGCAGGGATCATCCTGGAGGAGCGGTCCTGCTTGCCGTCTCTTTTTTCTGAAATTTCTAACTGAAAAAAATTGATCCTGCTGGCGGATTTGCGGTATCCTGCCTCGAGGAAGCCGGTCCAGCCGTCGGTATTAAGGCGTGCGCCACCGGAGAATTCCCTGTCGAAGAGGTTATCGCCTTCCTCTATTTCCCTGAAAAGCGAGATCTTCCGCAGCCTTTTCTGTTCCCGTTCTTCTTTCCTGGAAGCCTTGTCGTCATTCTGGGCATAGAGTGTTATGGAAGCCATCAAGAGCAGTAAGAGTACATTGATTTTTTTCACCGTGTTGCGCAATTATATTTATTAAACGCCTGATTATGATTTATGTTTTATTCCTATACAAACATACAGAAATAAGTTGGTTTTGGCTGCCTCCGCGCCCGCTCCGCAAAGGGGCGATTTACTAAAAATACATTTATTTTACATGCAAAATCAATAACTATGGAAACTGCATCGATCATTTACAATGGCGAACTCAGAACAACGGCTACACACGTCCGCTCAGGGACGGTGATCAATACGGACGCACCGGTGGACAACAACGGCAAGGGCGAGCGGTTTTCTCCTACCGACCTGGTAGCCACGGCGCTCGGTTCCTGCATGCTCACCATTATGGGCATCAAAGCGCGCGACAAGGGATGGAATATCGACGGCACCAAAGTGAGCGTTGAAAAGATCATGGGCACGGAGCCGCGGCGTATAACGGGCATCAATATCCGTTTTGACTTCCCTGCCGGGCATGGGTTGGAGGACAAGGACAGAAAGATCCTCGAGAATGCGGCTTATACTTGTCCTGTGGCGGAGAGCGTTCATCCGGATATCAAGCAGGGTGTAACCTTCAATTGGTAACGAATCTGAATGTTTAAATTTTTTAAAAAAAGAACTGGGCGGGTGCTCTTTGAGGCCGTGTGCACAGCTGGCCCTGACACCCACCGCCCAGTTCTTTTTTAGAAAATTTGCATTCATGCTTCCGCCCCCCTCCAGAGGGTTTCTTCGTCTTCTTCCCTGCACTCCCTGATATCTTCTCCCAGCAGGCTTTTCCCGACCTTGCATTCCAGGCACCGTTTTTTATCGCAGTAATATTGTTTGAGCTGCAGCAGGCTTTGTGAGTCTTTGGCGGTGACAGCCGGTACGTGTTCGTCCGCCCAGCCGCGGATGATGTGGTTGTTTTCTGCGGGGAGGTCTTCCAGCAGGTGCAGTGCGCGTTGCTGGTAGGCGGGCAGACGCATATGTTTGCCGTAGAGGTAGAGCAGCGGCGCAATGGCGTTGATGATGAGGTGATGCAGGATATGTTTGCCCGGGGCCGCGGTGCGTACCGAGGGTACGTCGAGGCGGTAGTGGAATTGCCAGTAGGCGGAGGGTTCGGCCTGCAGGAGCTTCTCGAGGGCGGGCAGGGCGCCGGTGTCGAGCAGGCGGGAAAAGAAATGAGGGATGGAGTGTAATAAGGCGGCGAAATGGGCGATCCGCAGGCTGGGGAAAGAGGTCGGGCGCATACGGAGCCATTGCCAGCGGTACGGGGGCATCGGTTCGAGGCCGTGTTTGTGCTGCAGGAAGCGGTATTCCGTTTGGAGGTTTTTGGGATACTCGTCCTGGAAAGCGGTTTCGAGCATGCCGGCCTGGCCGAAGAGCAGGGCTTCGAGGCGGTGATGGTGCAGGCGGGTGCGGGCGAGCAGCATAAAAGGGATGGACTGAACCAGTTCGAGGAAGGGGGCGGTGTTCACGGGCATGCCGTAACTCTGCGCCATGGCGCGGGTACATACTTCCTCCCAGTTGAAGCGGGTTTGTTCCAGCCAGCTGCGGTACATTTCCGTTTTGCGGGCGAACCTTTCCTCGATGAGTTTTGGTTTCCAGCTTTCCCATATTTCTTCCGGCACGCGGTGCAGCAGCGGGGCGCAGGGGATGAAGGCGGCATGGTCCATCAGGTGGCGGTAACGGCGGAGCAGCACTTTCGGGATGCGGTGCTGCAATTCCAGCACGGGTATGTGCGGGGCTGCTGCGATTACCGGCTTGTGACGGGAGCTTTTGCGGGATGAGCTTTTTCCCTGCACGGGCTTTTCCGGAAGATCGTGCTCGAACACGACGTGAAGGATCACGTTATGATACCTGGGGTTGTGCTGGTGGCCGTGGCGGCGCCAGTCGGAGGTGCGGTAATGCAATTCCACGTTTCCCGCCCATTCCATACCGGCGATGCGGAGGCGGGCGGCGGTGAAATCGGGGCCGCCGTCGCGGTTGAGCTGGCCACGGCTCAGGATGGTGACGGGTTCGCCGGTAACGGTGGCGAGATTGAAGGGGTCGAAATGCCCGGACAGCCAGATATACTGGAGCAATGCCTCCGAGCAGAGCGGGTTAACAGACAACATAAAAAACTATTACTTTCAGCTAATAAATTACTACAAAAATTAGTAAAACTCGAAATTCGCGGGAGGTATTTGGAAAATTGCCGTTTCTGCCCTTAACTTTGCGCACAGTTCTTAAACATCACTTATCCAGAAAGGCAGAGGGTACTGGCCCTGCGAAGCCTTAGCAACCAATTCCGCCGGCAGGCGGGAAAAAGGTGCTAATTCCGGCCCCGGAAGGGGAAAGATAAGTTGGCAGAGGTTTACATTTCGCAATCACGATATTTGCAAGGCCCTTCCAACCCCGGAAGGGCTTTTTTTATTTCCATCTGACATAAGCTGAGATTTTTGAATCACATTTGTTGCAGTGAACCGCAACGGCGTGCCGTTTTGTAAAACAATAATCAACCAGGAAGATGAAACCGAGCAAAGCGAGGTAACATCTCACCCGAATTAAAATATGACGAGATGACACCGAGCAAAGCGAGGTAACGTCTGACAATTGAAATTAAATAGTGAACAGATGAAACCGAGCAACGCGAGGTAACATCTGACAATTGAAATTAAATTAGTGAACAGATGAAACCATCTACCCAACTGATCCACAGCATCCCCGTAGATGAGCTCACGGGAGCGATCTCCGTGCCGATCTACCAAACCTCCACGTTTGTGCAGGAAAGTCCCGGCATCAACAAAGGGTTTGAATTTTCGCGGGCCAACAATCCCACGCGGAAAGTGCTGGAAGACCTCATCTGCAACCTGGAAGACGGGTACGCGGGTTTCGCCTTCGCCAGCGGCATGAGCGCCATCGACGCAGTGCTCAAGCTCCTGAAGACCGGCGACGAGATCATGGCCGTGGAAGACACGTACGGCGGCATCTTTTCCATCTTCAACAGCATGTTCGAAAGGTTCGGCATCAAAGTGAACTTCGTGGACATGAGCGATACCGACAAAGTGCTCGAAAAGATCACCGCCAAAACAAAGATCATCTGGCTGGAATCGCCCACCAATCCCACGCTCAAAATTTCCGACATCAAATCCATCAGCAAGATCGCCAAACAGCACAACATCCTGCTGGTGGTGGACAATACCTTCAGCACCCCCCTGCTGCAAAAGCCCATCCCGCTGGGCGCGGACATCGTCATACACAGCGCCTCGAAATACCTCGCCGGCCATACGGACGTGATCGCGGGTCTCGTAGTGGTCAATTCCAAAGCGCTGGCGGACCAGGTACGGTTCAACCAGAACATTTCCGGCAGCATTCTCAGCCCCTTTGAAGCCTGGCTTACCATCCGCGGCATCGAAACGCTGAGCCTCCGGCTGGAGAAACAATGCGCCAACGCGCTGGCCGTCGCTTCCTGGCTGGCGGAGCATCCCGCGGTGGACAAAGTGTTCTACCCCGGCCTCGCCACGCATAAAAATCATCACATCGCCCGCAAGCAGCAAAAAAGCTACGGCGGCATGGTGAGCTTCTCGCTGAAGGAAGACCAGATCAAAAACGCCATCCGCATCGTGAACACCACCAAGCTCTTCAAGCTCGCGGAAAGCTTTGGCGGCGTAAAAAGCATGCTGGCCCATCCCGTTACGATGACGCATCGGAACATTCCCGAGGAGTTCCGCAGAAAGGCCGGCCTGCAGGAATCCTGCATCCGCCTTTCGATCGGCATCGAAGACGCGGAAGACCTTATCAACGACCTGAAACAAGCATTGGATAAACTAAATCAGCCTATCGGCAAACAAATTACCGTACTGCAATAACTATGGAAAAAAAGAACATCAATCTCGGCATCTTCGGTTTTGGCTGTGTGGGTCAGGGCCTTTATGAAGTGCTGAACCGTACAAAAGGTATCAACGCAAGGATCAAAAAAATCTGCATCAAAGACCCTAACAAACCCCGTCCTATAGACATGAGCTATTTTACGACGGACCCGAACGACATCCTCGACGACCCTACCATCGACGTAGTGGTGGAACTGATCAACGACACCGACGCCGCCTTCCGCATCGTGAGCACCGCGCTCAAGAACGGCAAAGCCGTAGTAAGCGCCAGCAAACGCATGATCGCCGAAAACCTGCCCGCGCTGTACCAGCTGCAGGTGGAGAACAAAGTGCCGTTCCTGTACGAAGCGTCCAGCTGCGCCAGCATTCCCATCATCCGCAACCTCGAGGAATATTACGACAACGACCTGCTGAACGCGGTGGAAGGCATCTGCAACGGCAGCACCAACTACATCCTCACCAAAATATTCGAAGAGAACCTCAGCTTTGAAACGGCGCTGCGCCAGGCACAGGACCTCGGTTTCGCCGAAACCGACCCCACGCTCGACGTGGAAGGGTTCGACCCGAAATTCAAGATCGTGATCCTGCTGCTGCACGCTTTCGGCACGTTCGTGAAACCGGAAGAAGTGTTCAACTTCGGCATCAATCATCTCAACGATTTTGACATACAGTTCGCCCGCCAGCGCAACTGCACCATCAAGCTGATCGGCAACTGCCGCCGCCAGAACGGCTCCGTGAACGCCTACGTGCTGCCGCACCTCATCCGCGAGCACAACCTGCTGTACGACGTATACAACGAATACAACGGCGTATTGCTCGAAAGCGCATTCACCGACAAACAGTTCTTCGTAGGCAAAGGCGCGGGAGGCACCGCCACCGGAAGCGCCGTACTGAGCGACATTTCCGCGCTGCTGTACAATTACCGCTACGAATACAAAAAGATCAAACAATCCAACCAGCCCGTGTTCACCAACGACGTGCAGCTGAAAGTGTACGTGCGTTACAGAACGCCGGAGCAGGTAGACCTCGCGGAGTTCGGCAATATCTCCGAAAAATACGAGTCGCCGGACTGCCGCTACGTGGTGGGCTACATCAGCCTCGAAAAGCTGAAAGACGCGGAGTGGCTGCGGAATAAAGAAGTGAATCTCCTTGTATTGGATGATGAATAAAAAAAGGTGGTCAGTTGCTGACCACCTTTTTTGTGTGTTTTTAGTTTAATACTATAAGCTTCTGCTGCTGACTGGGTCAGGCCGTCTCCACATTAAGGTTTTAGGTATTCGAAGACGTATTTCTCAGTACTGCGAATGACTGGTATATCGTTTTCAAAGGTTCCTTGTTTTACCACCAGACTTTCAAGCTGCTGGCGGTCGTTTAGCGTAAACTCATTGGTTTCATGAGATACCAGTTTACCATCAGTAATTTTTTCGATCTTAATACAGTTATTTTCACTCAGCAGTTCAAAACCGCTCCTTGAGGAAAGCCAGTTGTAATTATTTTTGAACATCGTCCTCCTAAAATTCTTTTGTGTGCCGTATGTCAAATAATAAATACCGAGAGATTTTACCATTTCCGGCGAATGCATGATAAATTCCATCTGGGAAATATTTGCTCCATCCCAGATCAGTTTCCATTGCATTCCATTTCCCAGCATATCATAATCATTAACTTCAACCAGTTTACCGGCTGAATTGTAAATTAGTGTATCACCGAGATCCACCTTTTCGTTATAAATAGTACGGGTATGGAGACCACCCTCATATCCAAATTCCTTGTACGTAACCCATTCTTTGTCTTCGTCCTTCTCTTCAATTTTCACCAACCTGCCATCCGCATATGTATTACGGGAATA
>CBINIO010000111.1:0-10477 GCA_966250725.1 uncultured Chitinophaga sp. | reverse complement strand
GCCCGCGGCGATGGCCATCGCTACGGTAAGGTCGCCGATGTTGGAGCCGATATCGATCGCCAGCGAACCTTCAGGGATGTATTTGCGGAAAAAATCTACTTCGTGCTGTGTGATCACTTTAGGTTTCAGCAGCGGGTTCAGCCAGTTGGCGAACTGAACGGATTCGTTGTTCGCAAGCTGGAAGGTATCGATGCGGGTGCCGTACCGCTGGAACACGCGCCGCGCTTTTTTGCGCGCGAACGATGCTTTGAAATAGGATAAGATGGACATGAGCGTAGGTTGTTTCCGCCAAGATACTTCCATTTTATTTATTTTCTCACCGCCTCCGCAGGAAAACGGCGGAGCCCGCGTAAGCGGCCAGCACAGCAAGCGCCACGGGTACGATTGCCGCGGGCTGCCGCGAAGTTTCCAGCGCAAGCAGCGCCGCCGTCAACGGCAGCCGCGTAACGCCGCCGGTCAATGCGCCCGCGCCCACCACCGCCGCCAGCGAAGGATCGAGCCGCACCGATCCGAAAAGCGATTGCAGCCACAACGCGGCGAGCAGCCCGGAGGCCGCGCCCACGATCGTTAAAGGCGTGAGCATCGCTCCCGGGAAACGCGCGCCCGCCGCGGCTATCACGGTAACGAGCTTGTACGAGGCAAGATGGATGAGCAGCATGAGCGTAACGTTTTCCATCGTGAGCAATTGTTTTCCCGCGCCGATGCCCGGCCCGAACAGCACCGGCTTCCACCACACCAGCGCCGCGATAACGAACACCGCCGCCATGGCGGCATAGCGGCCGCGAAGCAGCTGCAGTCCTTCTACGCCGCGTACGATTGCGGCGCACAATATCCCCATCAGCAAACCGAGCAGAACATACACGCCCGTAGCCGCCAAGCCGGGCATTTCAACGGGTGCGGGAAGCCGCAGCCCGAACCATGCGTAATGCACCACGGCGCCCGTGAAAGCCGCCAGCAGCAAGTATCCCGCCCTGGCGCGCCAATGCCCGCCAAAAAGAGCGAGGGCAGCCAGCGGCGCGCCAAACCAGGAGGCGATCGCCGCCGTCATGACGCATACTTTCAACAGCTCCGTTTCCGCCGCGGTAAAACTGCGGCCCAGCCGCAGCAGGCCGGCCGCTTCCAGTAAAATACCTTCCGGCCCCATCGGCATGCCCGTAACGCTGTAAACCAGGCGGGCCAGGGGTTTCGTCCATCCTTCCTTTTTCATCAGCCGGCCCGCCGCCAGCGCGCCGGCCACGATAGTCAATGCCAGCGCCGCTTCCGGAACAATATTTGATGCAAAGTATTCCAGCCCAAGCAAGCTTTCCAGCAGCAGGACCGATACCAAACCAACAGGAACAGACAGGAAAACGATATAAAGACACAGCGCACCCACTCGTTTGAGCGGGTGGGAAACAGGGGAAGGAGCAGGCAGACAGTCCGCCGCAGGCAGTCCTTCCCGGCATGCAAAAAAAGGGGGTAATTTCAAGCGAACGCTGTTTAGGTTTTATCCGTTAACGCAATAAATATAGCAAATAAAAAAGATGCCAGCCGCGCCCCGGAAAAGCCTTTGAAAAAAGCATTAAAAAATCCGCTGAAATGCTTGCAGAAAAAGAATTTCACCGAATTTGCAGCATTGTATAAACAACATGAATGTGCTATGCATGCGAGGCAAAAGTTTTGTACTTTCGGCCCTCCCGTGCAGACCCATATTCCGATGAAAAAATTCAAATTCTTATAAAGGAACCATACAAAACGATACAGTTCAAATAAAAAAATGGGAAAGGAATCTACCTTTAATCCTGAGCACCAGGCCACCCACGTTTCCAGTAAAGTGGTGGCGGCACTGGAGAGAATATCAGAGGCTTTCCGCGTGCTGCTCTGGCAGGAAGCCAAACAATACGGGATCAGCCCTATACAGGTGCAGATACTTACTTACCTTCTTCACTACCCTGAAAAGCTGAAAACGGTGACCCACCTGGCCACGCATTTCAATATGACGAAAGCGACGGTGAGCGACGCCATCAAATCGATCGCGGCGAAAGGTTTTGTGAAACGGAAAGACGATACGGACGACAGCCGCAGCCATTCCCTTCACCTTACCCGCGAAGGCAAGGCGCTGGCCCGCAAGGTGGAGCGTTTCGCGGAACCGATGGAACTGGCGGTGCAGCGCATGCTGCCGGAAAAGCAGGCGAATACGCTGGAGCAATTGCTGGGGCTTATCCAGGACCTGAACGAGCAGCTGGTGATCACGCCGCAGCGTATGTGCCTGAATTGCCGGTTCTATGAAAAGAAAGGCAAGCTGCATTTCTGCAATCTTGTAAATGCTTTTTTGAAAGCGGGGGACCTGAGAGTGGATTGCCCGGAATTCAGAACGCCGGGAGCGGCTTAATTTTCTTCCTCCGTACGCTGGCTTCTCCACCAGCGGAGCCCCAGGATGGCGGCAAGCGCCAGCGGCGTGAACGCCAGCATCAGGATGCCTTTATTCAACCCTTTGGCGGGGCCTTCGCCAAGCTGCTGGGCGGTTTTTGTACAGAGCGAGCACTGCGCCAGCAGATCGCCGCAGGGAACCAGCAGCGCCAATATCACGATGAGGACGAATATCTTTTTCACGTACCGAAATTACGGGTTTTTACCATTACGCGCACTGATCTATATCAGTTCCGCTCAATAATACGGCTGTATCATGATGTACACGATCACGCCGGTCACCGCCACGTAGAACCAGATGGGCCAGGTGAAGCGCGCGATCTTCCGGTGCCTCGCGCGGTCGTTCTGAAAACCGCGCAGCAGCGTGAACAATACAAGCGGCACGATCACCGCGGCCAGCACGATGTGCGTGAGCAGCAGGAAATAATATACATAACGGGAGCTTCCCAGCACCGCTTTTTCAGCGGCGTCCACGATGCCGTTGTGATCGATGTCGCCAAACTTCGTGCTTTCCGTGAGGAAATGATACGTAACGTACGACATCAGGAAGAGTATGGAAAGCGTTACGGCGGAAAGGTTCGCCCATTTGTGCGCTTTTTCGTGACCGTTCTTGATAAAATAAAGGCTTGCCAGCAGCAGCACGGCGGTGGCCGAGTTGAGCACCGCGTGGAAGAAGGGCATCACCCGCACGTTGAACCCCACTTCAAAGCCGGGTTTCGGCAGCACGAACAGCACGGCCACGGCTACAGGTATCAGGATGGATACGATGGCGATAGGGAGGTTCAGGTTCCTGTTCTTCAGATTCATCATGCACAGATTTTAATTGCCGGAGGAAAACAGGCGCTTCAGCAGGCCGGGCCTGTGTTTGTCTTTCGCGAGATGCAACACGGCGATGTCGTTCACCATGCGGCGCACGTCGTTGCTGTCCATGCCGTTGTAGTACCCGCGGATGTAGCGGTCCTTGTCGATCACCACGAACTTTTCCGTATGGATAAAATCGTCCGGCCCGCCGCCTTCGCCTTCGAGGGCGTTCACAAAAAATTCGTGACGGGCGAGGTCGTAGATCTCTTTTTTATCGCCGGTGAGCAGCCACCAGTTTTTCGGATCGATGCCGCGTTTGTCCGCATACTTCTTCAGCGTTTGCACGGTATCCCTCACGGGGTCCACGGTGAGCGAAACGATCTGGATGAGCGTATCGTTCTTGTGATAGGTGTCCTGCACGCGTTTCAGGTTCTTCATCAGCTGCGGGCAGATCACGGGGCAGCTGGTAAAAAAGAAGTTGACTACCAGTATCCTGTTTTCCGCGTTTTTCAGGCTCACCTTTTCGCCGAGCTGGTTGGTAAGGGTAAAGTCCTTCACCTGGTGAAAAACGGTGTCGTAGGTCGTCTTTCCGTCCTTCAACACGGTATCCACGCGCTCCGCAATAAGATAGGGCGGCACATGTACCACGTCCCTGCCGTAATGGTCCACGATGAGGTACCCGGCGAGGGGCACCAGTATCGCCAACGCAAGTCCTAATAATGCTTTTCTGGAAATGACGGTAAGTTTTAAAAGTTTTATAAAAAACAAAATGTAAAAGCGATGCTATCAACGTGGATGGAATCACTTTTACATTCTGCGTTATGCGTTTTTGCTGCCGGGTCAGTGGTGCGCGGGCTTGTGGGCCGGCGCTTCCTTTTGCACGGGGGTGCCGGGCGCGAGATCTTTCCGCATGTTCTTCCAGCTGTCGCCGTCCGCGAGGAAAGCGATGATGAACCATACGAACAGCAGGAGCGGGAACAGGATGGTCATGATCAGGTTCCTTACTTCGTGCCCAAGGTGCATAAACTCGGCAACAATAAAAAATGCTTTCACGAGGGTGAGGCCGATGAAAACGGAGTTCAGCAGCAGCTTGCCGGGGAAGCCGGTGTACAGGTGCAGGAACGCGAGCCCTACTTCTACTACGGTTACACCCAGCAGGATCCAGAACGTTTTCCAGATGGATTTGATGGAGGCCTGCCTGTCGTTTGCGGATTGTGTATGCGCCATGTTTTCAGAATACTTTTCTCTTTATAAAAATTCGTTCAGTTCAAAATTAAAGGGTGCTTACAGCAGGTAGAAGCAGGTGAATACGAATACCCAGACCAGGTCTACAAAGTGCCAGTACAGCCCTACTTTCTCCACCATTTCGTAATGGCCGCGGTGCTCGTAAGTGCCTTTGATCACGTTGGTGAGCACGATGATGTTCAGGATCACGCCGGAGGTTACGTGCAGGCCGTGGAAACCGGTGATGGTGAAAAAGAAATCGGTGAAGTTGGTGGACAGTGCTGCGGAGCCGTCCGCGTTCAGGAAGGGATTGCTTCCCCACCACGCGCCGCCGTGATGCAGGTGCGTCCATTCCCAGGCCTGGCAGCCGAGGAACATCAGCCCGCCTACGATGGTCAGGCTCAGCCATTTGATCACGGACTTCCTGTCCATGTAATGACCGGCGTTTACGGCCAGCACCATGGTTACGGAGCTCATGATCAAAATAAAGGTCATAAGGCTCACAAATACCAACGGCAGGTTCATATCGCCCATGAACGGGAATGCGTGGAAAACCACGTTCGGGTCGGGCCATGCTTCAGCCATGAAACGCTGCGTGCCGTATGCGATCAGCAAGGCGCCGAACGTGAAGGCATCCGAGATAAGGAAATACCACATCATCAACTTTCCATAGCTCACGCTAAAGGGCGAATGCCCTCCGTTCCACCATTTTTTCTTCGCTGTTACTGCGTTATCCATTTGTACGAATTATGAATTTTATTGTTTCTAAACTTCTTCTTTATACTAACGTGCCAGGCTGAAAAATATCAGCAGATAGATCCAGAGCCCGTCTACAAAATGCCAGTATGTGGAGGCCACTTCGATAGGCACGGAGCTGTATGTTCTCACCCTCGTGCGGAAGGCCCTTGCAAACAGCACCAGCAGCACCACTACGCCGCCGATCACGTGCAGGATGTGCGCGCCTACGATCACGTAGATGAAGCTGGCCGAAACGGTCTTGTCCAGCGCCAGCCCGTGGGCTTTCATATCCGAGAAACCCATCACCTGGCAAACGGCGAATGCGATGCCGAGCAGGGCGGTTACGGAGATGAGCTGTTTGTACGCGCTCATGTTCCTCGCCTTGAACTGGCGCTGCGCCAGGTAAATGGTAAGGCTGCTCAGCAAAATCACTCCTGTGGACACATAGAACACGGGCGGCAGGTCAAAGCTGAGCCAGCTGGCCTGCGACCGCTTCACCACGTATGCGCTCGTGAAACCTATGAACATCATCGTGATGCTGGCCATAGCGATCCACATGGAATACTTGTGCGGATGTATTTTGTTCTTTTGAGCGTTCATTGTCAACATTTCCTCACAGTTTAACTTTATCAAACAACAGTGCCAGCAAAATTACCGCCAGGTAAATATAGGACCCGAACATCAGTTTCCTGGCGGAGGGCACATCACATTTCCTGTATAATTCAATTGCCCTGTACAGGTAAAAGCCGCCGATCAGTATGGCCACCACCGCCGAAATGGCGCCGGTGATGCCAAGCAGGTAAGGCGCTACGCCGGCAGGTATCAGCAGCATGGTGTACATGGCCGCCTGCAGCGCGATCATCTTTCCCGGCCCGCGGTCGGTAGGCATCAGCTTGAAGCCCGCCCTGGTATAGTCCGTATGCGCCACCCAGGCTATCGCCCAGAAGTGCGGGAACTGCCAGAGGAACTGTATGGCGAACAGCGCCCAGCCTCCTTCGGAGAAGGCGCCTGCGCCGGCCACCCAGCCGATAAGCGGGGGTAGCGCGCCCGGAACGGCGCCTACCAGCACGGCCAGCGAGTTCCACTTTTTCCAGGGCGTGTACACGAAGCCGTACAGCACCAGGGAAACGAGGCTCACGATAGCGCTCAGCCAGTTGAACCCGAAACCGAGTATCAGCGTACCGGCCAGGCCGGTCACCACGGCTACTGCTGCGGCTTCCGGAACGTTCAGCCTTCCTGCGGGCAAGGGCCTCGGGGCCGTGCGCGCCATCAGCTTGTCCGTTTCTCTCTCCAGTATCTGGTTGATGATATTGGCAGAACCGGATACCAGTATGCCGCCGGCAAATAATAAAAGAACTTTTATCAGGTCAAATTCCACGCCCGGCACCAGCAAATAGGCAACCACGCAGGAGAAAACTACCATGAATGTGAGCGTGAACTTCATCATCATGAAGTAATCCTTCACCCTGCTTGCAATGGCGTATGATAAAGACAACTTTATGGAATTTTCTTGCAACATGTTATTTCTTCACTATTTCTGTTCCACAACTTTTCTGCGTGCGGGCCTCAGCCCGCGGCTACGGCATTAATGTTTGGACTCGTCGGGCGATACGGGCACGGTCTGCGGAATGAAGTCTTTCCCGTCCTTGCTGTAATCATAAGCCCAGCGGTGAACTTCGGGGATCTCTCCGGGCCAGTTACCGTGACCGGGGTGGATCGGCGTAGTCCATTCAAGGGTCGTTGCGTCCCACGGGTTCGGCGTGGTGAGCTTGCGGCCTTTGAAAATGCTATAGAAGAAGTTGAATACGAATAATAACTGGGTGGCGAACACGATGATCACCACGAAGCTGATGAACTGGTTGAGCCCGTTGAACATGTTGAAGGACTGCCAGTTGCTGTAATCGAAGTAACGGCGCGGCATACCGGCCATGCCTTCGTAGTGCATCGGCCAGAAGATCAGGTAAGCGCCCACGAGGGTGATCCAGAAGTGGATGAAGCCGAGCGTCTGGTTCATATAGCGGCCGTACATTTTCGGGAACCAGTGGTAGATGCCGGCGAACATACCGAAGAATGCGGATACGCCCATTACGATATGGAAGTGCGCGATCACGAAGTAGGTGTCGTGCAGGTGGATGTCGATAGCGGAGTTACCCAGCCAGATGCCTGTCAGACCGCCGGAGATGAAGGTGCTCACGAAGCCGATGGAGAACAGGGAAGCGGGGGTGAAACGGATATTCCCGCGCCAGATGGTCGTAAGCCAGTTGAACACCTTGATGGCCGATGGTACGGCGATGAGCAGCGTCAGCAGTACGAAGAACGCGCCGAGGAACGGGTTGAGACCGGTCACGAACATGTGGTGCGCCCATACGAGGAACGCCAGGATCATGATGGCGAACAGCGAGCCCACCATCGCGAGGTAACCGAAGATCGGCTTGCGGGAGTTCACCGCGAGTATCTCGGACACCATGCCCATCGCGGGGAGGATGATGATATATACTTCAGGGTGACCCAGGAACCAGAACAAGTGCTGGTAGAGGATCGCGGAGCCGCCTTCGTTCGGCAGCACTTTACCCTGCACGAAAATTTCGCTGAGGTAGAAGCTGGTGCCGCCGTGACGGTCGAACAGCAGCAGTACGAAACCGCTCAGCAGTACGGGGAAAGACAGTACACCGAGCACTGCGGTGAAGAAGAACGCCCAGATGGTGAGCGGCATCTTCGTCATGCTCATGCCTTTCGTACGCATGTTGAGGATGGTGGAGATATAGTTCAGTGAACCCAGCAGGGAAGACACAACGAATATCGCCATGCTGATCAGCCAGAGGTCCATACCGATCTTGGAACCGATGGAAGCGTCGCCCAGCGCGCTCAGGGGAGGATAAGCCGTCCAGCCGCCGGAAGCGGGGCCCGTCTGCACGAACAGGGAGCTCATCATGATCACGCTGGCGAGGAAGAAGAACCAGTAGCTCAGCATGTTCATAAAGGGAGAAGCCATATCGCGCGCGCCTACCTGCAGGGGAATAAGCAGGTTGGAGAAGGTGCCGCTGAGGCCCGCGGTCAGTACAAAGAATATGAGGATGGTACCGTGCATGGTAACCAGCGCATAATATGCTTCGGCAGTGATCCTGCCGCCTTCCGCCCAGTGACCGAGAATGCTTTCCAGCCAGGGGAAGGTAGCATCCGGATAACCCAGCTGCAAACGGAACAATACAGAGAAGAATGCACCAATGATGGCCCAGATGATACCGGTAATGAGGAATTGCTTCGCGATCATCTTATGGTCCATGCTGAACACATACTTCGATATGAAGGTCTCATGGTGATGGTCGTGACCGTGACCATCGTGGCCATTACCATGCCCATGCTCCACGTGGCCGTGATGCGCTAAATCCTGATTGTGCAATGTTGCTTCGTTACTCATAATAAGTTCTGTTTATGATCAGCCGTCAAACGGGGCAGGCTCTCCGGCTTTTTCTTGAATTTTTTTCGCTCCTAAAATCTCTTTCGCTTGAATGATCAGTGCTTTCCGGCAGTTTCGGCCAGGGCTACCTTTTGGCCGGCGGCGTCCGCGGCGGCTGTGGCCGTGGAATCCTTCGCGGGCGCAGGCGCTTTATCGTCTGCTGGATGCGCCTGGGCGTACTGGGTAGGCTGGCTGGCTAACCATGCGTCGTATTCTTCCTGCGTTTCCACGATGATGTTCGCTTTCATGGAATAGTGACCGCTGCCGCACATCTGGTCGCAGGAAAGCTCATATACGAAATCCGGGTTGCCGGTACGTTTTTTCATTTCGGCGGTGGTATACAGCGGCTTGAACCACAGGGTGGTCGGGATGCCGGGCACCGCGTCCATTTTGAGGCGGAAGTGGGGCAGGCCAACGTCGTGCACTACGTCGCGGCTGCCGATGATCAGCTTCACGTTCTTTCCTACCACGAGGTGCAGGTCAGGCGCGATCACGTCGTCCTCGTTCAGTTTATCGCTCCAATCCTGCCCTACAGGATTGTCTTCGTTGTTGATATTCTTGAAGTTCTTGCGGCCCAGCTGCCCGTCCTTACCGGGGTAACGAACGATCCAGTTGAACTGTTTGCCGGTCACTTCCACGATCATCGCGTCTTTCGGCGCTTCGGAGGTGATGCGGAGCCAGTGGCGGATACCGAAGGCTACGAGTACGGTGAGCACGATGGCGGGTATCACGGTCCAAACCACTTCGAGCTTGTTGTTGTGCGGGAAATAAAAGGCGGTTTTACCTTCTTTTTCCTGGTATTTGAAAGCAAACCAGAACAGCAGGATCTGGGTGATCACAAATACGGCCATCGTGATGATGAAGGTGATCTTGATGAGCCTGTCGATCTCCACACCTTGTTCAGAGGCGGACTCGCCGAGCATTCTGCCTTCCAGCAGATCGTGGCACCACCACACACCGATCAGGCCCAATACCAGGAATACGATCATCAGGAAACCGTTGATACGGTTGGATTGCTCCCGCGATTTCTTTTCACCTTTCAGAATGGACACATATTCGCTGGCCTTCGCGATCTGGAAGATCACGACGAATATGAGAACAACTACAAAAACTGCTAAATATCCTGACATTGCTAATGAATAATAATTATAAGTTATCTAATGCTAAAACGTTGTTTCTTGCTTTATGCCACGCATCAGGTGTGGTGAATAATGCTTTCTTTCAGGTACGGATGGTTCTTTGCCGTCAGCGGGGCTTTCGCCAGCTGCTGGGCCGTGAGGTAAATGGTCAGGCCAAGGAAACCCAGTCCCACGCCCAGTTCGTACCAGGGGAAGTACAGGTGTTTCACGGTGCCCGGCGCTACCATCTGGAAGAAATCGAGCCAGTGGCCGAATATGATCAGTCCCGACATGAATGCAACGAGTGTATAGTTACGCTTGGAAGAGCGTTTCATGAATATCAGCAGCGGGGCCACGAAGTTGATGATCAGGTTAAGGAAGAACACGCTGCGGAATTCGCCCCAAACGCGGGGTTGGAAGTACACGGTCTCTTCCGGGATGTTGGCGTACCAGATCAGCATGTATTGTGCGAACCAGAGGTAACCCCAGAAGATGCTGAACGCGAACATGAACTTGCCCAGGTCGTGCAGGTGCTCGTCGTTTACCATCGGCAGGTAGCCCTGGCTTTTCAGGTAGATCACGAAGAGGGTGATGAGGGCCAGGCCGGAAACCCAGGTGCTGGCGAAGGTGTACCAGCTGTACATGGTGCTGTACCAGTGAGCGTCGATGCTCATCAGCCAGAGCCAGGGGGTGGTGGAGCCTACGCTCAGCGTATATACAACAATAAATA
>CBINIO010000110.1:0-10509 GCA_966250725.1 uncultured Chitinophaga sp. | reverse complement strand
ATTTCAAACACCGCGCCGCCACGCCGCTTTATAACCTTTACCCGGACGCGGTACGCGAATATGCGAAAAAACGTTCCGCCGATCCTTCGCTGCCCGCGGTGATCGTGGACCCGAACAATCCCAACGCCTGGGCGTATTACGGTTCCACCAACTGGCTGGAAGAGGCCTACCGCAAAACGGCGCCTTCTTCCAACACGAACTTCAGCATTTCCAAAAAAGATGAAAAGCTCGCCTTTTATGTGTCCGGCGAATATTTCCGGTACAACGGCCAGCTGAAATACGGCAACGATATCTACAACCGTTACAACCTGCGCGCGAAAGCCAATTATGAAGTGAACAGCCGGCTCCGTTTCGGCATCAACACGGTATTTACTTCCAGCGATTACAACGCGCCCGTGTTCCTCGACGATCTCTTTTTCCACAACGTGAACCGCACGCCTTCATTGTCCGTGCCGCGCAACCCCGACGGCACCTGGACCTCCGACGGCGCCTCGCTTTTTGGCAGGCTGCAGGAAGGCGGACGCACCAAAAACTATCTCAACGAATACCAGGCCTCGCTGAACGGCGAGCTGGCCATCATCAAAGGCATGTGGGACCTGAAAGGCGACGCTACTTTCCGCCGGTCGGCCCTTAACGAAAAATCGTACGACGTGCCCGTACCGTACCGCCGCGGCCCCGGCCAGCCGTTCGGCTACGCCGGCGCCAACCCTTCCTACGGTCGCAACCGCGCCGACGCCACGCGTTACAACGTGTACAATCTTTATACGGACTTCCACCGCACCTTCGCCAAAAAACATTACGTGCAGGCGCTGGCCGGTTTTAACCAGGAATACCGCAATTACAGCACCAACAGCACCACCCGCCAGAACCTCATCAGCAGCTCGCTGCCCGATCCGCTGCTTACCACCGGCACGCTTTCGCAAACCGGGCGCGTGGAAGACTGGGCCGTTCGCGGGCTGTTTTACCGCCTCAACTACATCTACGACGATAAATATATCCTCGAGCTGAACGGGCGTTACGACGGAACCTCGCGTTTCCCGAAAAACGACCGCTGGGGCTTCTTCCCCTCCGCATCCGCGGCCTGGGTGGTAACAGGTGAAGAATTTTTCAAACCCTTCGCCGCCTCCGTCAAACTGGACGTGCTGAAACTGCGCGCGTCCTATGGCGCGCTCGGCAACCAGGTCACCAAGAGCTACTATCCCTACAGTCCCACGATGCCCACCGGGCAGATCGGGCAGATACTCGACGGCAGCAGGCCCATTGGCGTAAAACAGCCCGGCGCCGTATCGCCCACGCTTACCTGGGAAAAAGTGCAGACGCTCAACTACGGCATATCGATGGCCTGGCTTAACAACCGCCTCAGCCTCGACGCCGACCTGTACACCCGCCGCACCAGGGACATGCTCGTAAAAAGCAAAACGCTGCCCGCGGTGTTCGGCGCCAACGAACCGCAGGAGAACGCGGCCGACCTGAAAGTGAACGGCTGGGAGCTCAGCCTTAAATGGAGCGACGCCGCGCAGGTAGGCGGCTCCCCGCTGAACTACTCCGTACGCGTCATCCTCGCCGACAGCCGGGCGTACATTACCCGTTACGACAACCCCGCGGGCCTGCTCAGCGACTATTACGTAGGGCAGGAGATCGGCGAGATATGGGGCCTGGTGAACGAAGGATTTTTCCAGACGGAAGACGAACTGCAGAACTGGCCCGATCAAAGCGCCGTGGGATCGGACGACCAGGGATATAAATTTTATGTGGGCGACCTTAAATTCAGGGACCTCAACGGCGATAAAAAAGTGAACTACGGGAAAAACACCGTGTCCGATCCGGGCGACCGCATCATTATCGGCAATTCCGCCATCCGCCTGCCTTACAGCGTGATGCTGAACGCCGACTGGAAAGGTTTTGACGCGAGCGTGTTCATACAGGGCGTAGGCAAACGCGACTGGTACCCGAACCGGAGCAATCACTATTTCTGGGGCGTGTTCGCGCAACCCTGGACGAACGTGCAGCTGCACAACCTGGACAGCTGGACGCCCGAGCACCGCGACGCGTATTTCCCCCGTGTAAAGTCTTACATCGCGGAAGACGAGTCAGAGCTGGGCGCGCCGCAAACAAGGTACCTGCAGAACGCGGCATACCTGCGGCTGAAGAACGTGACCGTTGGTTATACGCTGCCCGCTTCGCTGACGAAAAAAGCGCATATCGAAAGGCTGCGGATCTATTTTGGCGCGGAGAACATCTTCACCAAATCAGGGCTTAAAGCGCGTATCGATCCCGAAGGGCTTTCCGGCAGCGTGTACCCGTTCCAGCAAACCTATTCCGGCGGCATCAACCTGAATTTCTAATCCTGCATGAAAACAAACAACATGAAAAAGATCCATCGCATCATATATCTCGGCATGCTCGCGGCCAGCGCCGTTTCCTGCAAAAAGGAATTCCTGGACCGCTTCCCGCAAACGGACGTGACCAAAGAAACGTTCTTCAACACGCCGCAGGACCTCGAGACCTACACCAATACATTGTATGAATACCAAAGCCCCGCCTGGGACGACATCAATTCCGACAACATCAGCAGCTACAGCGGCAGCGGGGAAGTGGACGTGCTCGTGCGCGGCACCATCAACCAGGCCAACGTGGCTTCCTGGGGCGGCTGGGATAAAAACGCCTGGGCGCCGCTTCGCCGCATCAACTACATGCTCGGCAACGTGGGCAAAACCACCGGCGACCCCGTGGCGATCAACCACTATATCGGTATTGCACGCTACTTTCGCGCGAAGTTCTATATCGGCAAAATGAACCGCTACTCCGACGTGCCCTGGTACAGCACCGCGCTGGCCACGAACGACGAATCGCTGTACAAGGCCCGCGACAAACGTTCGCTGGTAGCAGACTCCATCCTCGCCGACCTGGAATACGCCGTGGAGAACATCAAACCGGACGAAGGCAACCGCACCCGCGTTTCGAAATGGAGCGCGCTGGCGCTGATGGCCCGTTTCGGCCTGAGCGAAGGCACCTGGCGGAAATATCATTCCGAGCTGGAGCTTTCCGCCGATCATACCCGTTTTCTTGAAAAAGCCGTGTGGGCGGCAGAGCAGCTCATGGGCAGCGGCCGTTTCTCGATCAACAATACCGGCAAGGGCGGGGAAGATTACCGCGCCATGTTCGTCAGCCCTTCGCTGAGCGGCAACAAGGAAGCCATCCAGTGGGTGGATTACCAGCAGTCGTTGGGCGTAGGCAACAACACGCATACCGTGCTCGGCTGGACCTGGTCGCTGAGCAACAGCCTGGCAGTGACCTATCTCATGAAAGACGGCACGCCTTTTACCTCGCAGCCCGGTTACGCCACGAAAGATTTTGTGGACATGTTTACCGACAGGGACCCCAGGATGGCCGAAACCATTGCCCCTCCCGGTTTTTCACCGAACCTGGACGGCAATCCCTATATCGCCAAACCCAACCTCGGCGGTTACGACCAGGTGAAGTTCTACCCGCGCAATCCTTCGCAGCGGCAGGGATGGGTGCTGAACTATTCCGCGCTGCCCCTGTACCGTTATGCCGAAACGCTGCTGATATACGCGGAAGCAAAGGCCGAACTGGGCGCCATCGATCAGACGGACATCAATAACACGATCAATCTGCTGCGTACGCGCGTGCAGATGCCGGGGCTGGACATGGCCGCCGCCAATGCCGCGCCCGACGCAGTGCTGGCAATGCGTTACCCCGATGTATCGGGCGCCAACAAAGGGCTGCTGCTGGAGATCCGCCGCGAACGCCGCGTGGAGCTGGCCTGCGAGGGGCTCCGTTATGAGGACCTGATGCGCTGGAAAGCAGGCAAACGCCTGGAAGACGCGCAGGCCGGCATGTACGTGCCCGCGCTGGGCGCGCTGGACATTACCGGCGACGGCGTACAGGACATCGCGATACTGGCTTCGCCGAAGGACGAATCGCCCATTGCCGGCTTGCCCGAGGACATCAAAAACAATCTTTCCAAATTTTACCTGAAAGACGAGAACGGGAAAGACAATAATTTTTATCTGAAAAACGGCACGTCGGGCAATATTCTTTTCATCCGCGACCGCGATCAGCCGCGGGTTTTCGTGGAACCGAAATATTATTACCGGCCCATCCCGCAGGACCAATTATTATTAAATTCGAAGCTGGAGCAGATCTTTGGTTGGGATGCCTGATAACCTGCAATCAATTTTCACCGGAGGTTGTTGCCTGCGACGGCGGCAACCTCTTTTTTATTATCGACATATGAAAAGAGCCTGGATATTATTACTGGCGGGCATTTTATGGCTTCCCGCCGCGGCGCAGTTCAGAGGAAAAGTACGGTTGGAGAACGCGCAGGGCATGCCCGGCGTGCGTGTGAGCGACGGGTTGAACGTGACGGTGACCGATGCGCAGGGCAATTACAGCTTACCCGGCCACGCAAAGCAGCGTTTTGTATTTATCGCCACGCCGGCCGGGTATAACGTGACTGAAACCTTCTGGCAGCGCGTGGATTCGGCGAAGATCGCATATGATTTTACGCTGCGGCCCGTGAAGCAGACGGGCAAATTCCTCCGCATCACCGATACGGAAACCTGGCGTTACGACGCGTGGGTGACGGATATCAAAGAGTATGTAAAGAACGAAGGCGCGGATTTCCTGATCCACACCGGCGATATCTGTTATGAAAAAGGCATGGCCTTTCACGCGCAACAGGTTAACACCGCTTCGATGGGCCTGCCGACGTATTACTGCATTGGCAATCACGACCTTGTGAAAGGCCCGTACGGCGAGGCTTTGTACGAATCGTTGTTCGGCCCCGTATTTTATTCTTTTGACGCGGGAGAAGTGCATTATATCGTAACACCGATGCTGCACGGCGATAATAAACCTTCCTATACGGCGGACGATGTGTACCGCTGGATAAAAAACGATTTAGCCCATGCCGATCCGGCAAAACCGGTGATCGTTTTTAACCACGACCTGCTGACGTACGACAGCCTGTTCCGCTACAAAGATCTCAACCTGAACGATCACCGCCTGAAAGCCTGGATCTACGGGCACTGGCATATCAATTATGCGAGGAGGCACGGGGAAAACGGGATCTTGTCCATCTGCACCGCGCCTGCCGCGGACGGCGGCATCGATAACTCCGCCTGCAACTTTGAAGTGTTTGAAACGGACCGCAGGGGCATTTCGCATATCCGGAAAAAGTACACCTACGTACATCGCAATCTCGTGGCGCAGCAGACGCTGCATAACGGGAAACGTTCGCTGAGTGTGAACGCGTACCATGCGGCAGGCACGGTGGAAGCCGTAACCGCGCGGGTGTTCGACAAACAGGGGAACCAGCTGCGGGCCGTTAATTTGAAACCCGTTACCGACTGGAACTGGCGAGGGGAGCTGGCTGCGGGCAAAAAAGATTTTACGCTCGTTACGGAAGCGCGGCTGCATGGCGGTGAAATATTGTTCAGGCGCGATACGCTCCAAAACACTGGGCTGCGCTGGACAACGAACCTCGGCGGCAACATCTGGCGCTGCGCGCCGTTGCTGGCGGAAGGAAAGATATTCATCGGCACCATCGACGACGAGGCGAACGGGAGTGCTTCCATTTCCGCGCTGGACGCGGTTTCCGGTAAACTGTTGTGGCGGTTCAAAACGGGTAATTCCATCAAGAACGTGCTGGCGTATAAAAACGGCCTCGTGATCGGGACGGACGCGGAAGGTGTTACCTATGCGCTGGATGCGGCTTCCGGCAGGCTGCGCTGGAAACGCGAAGGGCCGATGACGTCGCTCCCGGCCTATAACGCGGGCGGCATTATTCATGGCGGGCGTTATTATACCGGCGCCGCGCGTTTCCTGGAAGCTATCGATCTTTCCACCGGCAAACCGCTCTGGACAAACGATGCATGGCGCGGCGGCGACGGCACCACCGCCGTGATGGCGCTGCAGGACACGTTGCTGGCCGTTTCTTCCAACTGGAACGCATTGTTCATGCATCATGCGGGCAGCGGAAAACTTTTATGGAAACGGGCCGACGGCGGCATCCGCTTCCGCAGCAGCACGCCCGTATTTGCGGACGGCAGGCTGTACGTTTGCGGCATCAACCTGCTGCACATCATCGACCCGGTAACAGGCCGCACTGCAGACAGCATACAGGTGCCCGACGGACTGAAGACCATGGCCGCGCCCGTTGTGACGGACAAGCTGATCATCGTAAGCGGCGCGGAAAAAGGATTGTTCGCCTACCATCGTGAAGATCTGCGCCCCGCCTGGCAATTCAGGCCGGGAGAGGCTTTGTTCTATTCGGCGCCCTATTCCAAACCACCCAGCGCCACAATAGAAAGCACGCCTTTGTATCACAAGGGAAAGCTCTATGCCGCCGCGCTTGACGGGAACGTATACGAGCTGGACGCGGCCACAGGGAAGGAATTGCGAAAGATCGCGCTGGGCAGCCCGGTGTTCGCGCCGCTGGCGGCGGAAGGGGAAATGCTGTACCTGGCCGATTTTGCGGGGAACGTATATGCTTTTAGGATATGACCCATACATCGGCCGCATCACCACCGATAAAGATGCATATAACAAAGAGGGCATTGCGCGTTGCAATGCCCTCTTCTTTTTATAAAAAATAATTCCTGTTATGCTTCCAGTATGGCAAGCTCCTTCATGGGAGGTTTCACCGGTTCCTGGCTGAGACCGCTCAGCTCATGCATGAACTCGTCCGCCCAGAATTCGATGTTGTAATGGCTCACGATCTGGTACAGCCTTTTCATCCTGATCTGTCTTTCGGCACGGTTCATGGAAATGGCTTCCAGCAGCGAGTCGATCATCGATGCATTGTCGTAGGGATTGGTGAGCACCGCGTTGGGCAGCTCTACCGATGCGCCCGCAAATTCAGACAATACCAGCACGCCGGCGGAATCGGGGTTGAGGCCCTGTACCGCGACGTACTCTTTCGCCACCAGGTTCAGCCCGTCGCGCAGCGGCGTGATCCACGCCACGTCCGCAACGGCGTAGTAGGCCAGCACTTCCTCGAAAGAGAACGAACGGAAGAAGAAATGAATGGGCACCCAGTCGATGGTGGAATATTGCCCGTTGATCTTGCCGATCAGCTGTTCCATTTCCTGCTGCACCTGTTCGTATATTTTCATGCCGCTGGCGGGCGGTGTGCAGATGTTGATCAGCTCCACCTTGCCGTGCATGTTGGGATGCTGCTCAAGGAACTGGTGGAAGGCTTTGAGCTTTTCCAGCGGGCCTTTCACATAATCCAGCCGCTCGATGCTGAGGATGGTCTTTTTGCCGGTAGTGGGCTTTTTGAGCTGCGCCACATGCGCCTGTACGGAGGGTTTGTCCATCAGCTCGCGGATATAATCCACGTGCACGCCGACAGGATTGGCGCCCAGCCGTACTTTGCGGCGGCCGGTGTCTATCTCGCGCGTCATTACGCCGGTGCCCATCGCGCAGCTGTAAGTCAGGAAGCGCGGGGCGGCGTTCACCTGTTCGGTGATCTTCACCGGCATCAGGCTTTTTACGACGTCCACGAAATTCTCCACGTAACGCGGGATGTGAAAGCTCACATAATCGCATTGCAGGAGGCTGTGTATGATCTCGCTGCGCCAGGGAATGATGTTGAACGTATTGGCGGCGGGGAAAGCGGTGTGATGGAAGAAACCGATCTTCAGGTCGGGACGAAGCTGGCGGAGATAGCCGGGCACCATCCAGAGATTGTAATCGTGTATCCATACCATCGCGTTCGGCTCCGCTTCCGCGGCGGCTTTTTCAGCGAAGATGCGGTTTACTTTCAGGTAATGTTCCCAATGTTCGTGGTTGAACTGCACCTTATCGATAAACGAAAAAATGGCGGGCCAGAACGCTTCTTTGGAAAAGAGCTGCAGATGCGGGTAATTTTCGCGGTCGATGTGGAAATTGGGCGCTTCGTTGGTTTGTCCTTCCTCAGCTATCTGCCAGGCGATCCAGAGGCCGGGCCTGCCGGTCTTAAAAAAGCTGGTAAGCGTGGGCAAAATGCCGTTCGGGCTTTTGGGCGAGCGGCGGATCTTGCGGCCGTTTTCTTCCACCGTTTCGAACGGGAAGCGGTGATAGAGCATCACCAGCTGATCGGAAGAGTCTTTATCGGCGGAGCTTTTCTTCGGAAGTTTTTTATAGAAGGGCCTGAAAGAATCGAAATGGTCCAGCGCTTCGAGGATGCCGCCGGCGCCGGCCGTATCGGAAACGTAAACATCGCTCAGTTCCTGCGCCGCTTCGGTAAGCGCTTCTTCGGCCTCGCCCACGATCACACCGCGAAATCCGCGCCCGTAAAGGGAAAGATCGTTCAGCGTATCGCCGGCCACCAGTACTTTTTCCTGCGGCACCTGGAGAAAATCCACGAGATGCTGCAATGTGGTGCCTTTATTCACGGAGTGCGGCAACACGTCGAGATATTTGCCGGCCGAAATGATAATATCGCAGCCAAGCTTCGACTGCAGCCGGTTTACCTGCGACTGTATGCGTTCGTCGTCAAAAAAGAACGAGCAGCGGCGCTGTTGCGGCACGGTTTGCAGGCGGATGCCTTTTACGTCTTTCAACGCTTCCATCACGGCCTTTTTGCCGGGCCATTTCAGCTCGATATTGTTTTGAATCGGCTGCACGGGGCGGAGAGTATGGCCGTCCAGCACGGTAGCGCCAACGTCGCAGATGATATAGTCAGGCCTGGGGATCACGGGGTCGCTAAGCAGCGGGAGCACGCTTTCGACGCCGCGGCCCGTCACGAAAATGAGCCTGAAATCATCGTTTTCCCGTATGGTTTTATATAAATGTTCTTTGTGCTGTGCGGTTCCTCCTAAAAATGTTCCGTCCAGGTCTGTTGCTAAAATCATGCTTGTTATTTTGGTGAAAGAATACGGCATTATAGCGTTTGGATGATAACTAATGCCATGAATGTCAATGTTTGATACAAGGGGTATCGGGTCCTGATAGGGATCACAAAGGTACGAAAAAATCGGGGGCAAAAAGGTGACAACTTGGCGAAAAAGGTGACTATTAGGCACTTGTACTGCTGAATATTTTTATTAACTTGAGAATAATGATACAGCCAAAACGATTATTTGACGCAATAGCAGTACAGCAGGAGAAATACCCGAAGACGGATATGCTTGTTTCCAAAGTGGACGGAGAATGGCGGCCCTGGAGCACGGAAAAAGTGCAGGAAACGGTGAACAGGCTGTCGGCGGGACTGCTGGGCCTTGGCGTGGGCGGCAACGATTTTACGCCCGAGGGCGCGGACAAAATCGCCATCATCAGCAACAACCGCCCCGAATGGGTAGTGACAGACCTCGCCGTGCAACAAACAGGCGCCGTATTGGTGCCGCTGTATCCCACCACCAATCTCCTCGAGATCAAATTCATCCTCAACGACGCGGGCGCGAAATATATTTTCGTCAGCAATACCGAGATGTATGAGAAGATCTGCGCGCTGATGGGAGAAGTGCCCAGCCTGAAAAAGATCTATTCGTTCGACGATGTGCCCGGCGCGGCGCACTGGAGCGAGATACTGAACGCGGCAAACGCGGAGCTGCTCGAAAAAGTGGAAACTATCCGCCCCGCTATCAGCGAGCAACACCTCGCCACGCTGATCTATACCTCCGGCACCACCGGCACGCCCAAAGGCGTGATGCTCACGCATCGCAACATTGTGAGCAACGTGTTCTTCTCAAAAGAAAGTTTTCCTTTCCCCGACGACCCGTCCTGCAAAGTGCTCAGCTTTCTGCCGCTGAACCATATTTTTGAAAAGATGGTGACCTACATCTATCTTTTCAGCGGCATCAGCATCTATTATGCGGAAAGCATGGACAAGATCGCCGAAAACCTCCGCGAGGTAAAACCCGACGGCTTTACCACCGTGCCGCGCCTGCTGGAAAAAGTATACGAGGCCATCATGAGCAAAGGCAACGAGCTGACGGGCATCAAACGAGGCCTCTTTTTCTGGGCCGTGGCGCTCGGTAAAAAATACGACAACAACATCAGCGGCGGCCCCTGGTACAATCTACAGCTCGCCGTCGCCAATAAGCTGATCTTCTCCAAATGGCGCGAAGCGCTCGGCGGCAGGGTCACCTTTATCGTTACCGGCGGCGCCGCCTGCCAGGAGAACCTGCTGCGCATCTTCAACGCCGCAAAGATCCCCGTGTACGAAGGTTACGGCCCCACCGAGAACAGCCCGGTGATCAGCGTAAACCGCCGTTATCCGCCCGGCAACACGATGTTCGGCACCACCGGCCCTGTACTGAACGGCGTGGAATTGCAATTCAGCGAAGACGGCGAGATCTGCGTGAAAGGCCCCAGCATGATGAAAGGCTATTACAAAAGCCCCGACCTCACCGCCGAAACCATTATTGACGGCTGGCTGCACACCGGCGACATCGGCACGCTGGTAAACGGCAAATTCCTCAAGATCACCGACCGCAAAAAAGAACTCTTCAAAACGAGCGGCGGCAAATACGTAGCGCCACAGCCTATCGAGAACAA
>CBINIO010000109.1:0-10608 GCA_966250725.1 uncultured Chitinophaga sp. | reverse complement strand
CTTTGCCATGGTCGACGGCAACCTTGCTACCGGCTCGAGAAAGGTGACCGCCTGGGCGGGCATCACCAACCTGCGGATGGACCCTTATGAAAAGGCGATGGACGAATCCCCGGGCTGGCTTAAGTTTATGGCTGACCAGATGTGGCTGCTGGTGCCCATCCAGGGGAAGATCAAGGAATTTTTCTCGGACTTCGATAAATATCCGTATCAAACCGGCAGCACGCTTAACCCCAGCGGTATCGGGTATGGACTGCTGAAACAACAGGATGCCATGAAACGGCTGAAGGAGATTGAAATGATGAAGCCGGGGAGCTGATTACCTCATAAATATTCTGGAAACCCTGCAGAAAGGCTGCGCCGTAATTGGCGTAGCCTTTTTACTTTTACCATATGCTTTTACTCAACAAGGTGCATCATATCGCCATTATTTGTTCGGACTACGAACGTTCCAAAAAGTTCTACACGGAAATACTCGGTTTTACCATCCAGGCCGAAACCTACCGCGCGGCCCGCGATTCCTGGAAGCTGGACCTTGCGCTGAACGGTCAGTACCTTGTCGAGCTGTTTTCTTTTCCTTCCACGCCTCCGCGCGTGTCTTCCCCTGAAGCCCGCGGGCTGCGGCATTTGGCTTTCGAGGTGGATGATGTGAAGAAAGCCGCAGCAATTTTGCGTGAAAAAGGCGTGGCAACGGAGCCGGTGCGTATCGATGAGCTGACAGGGAAGAAGTTCACCTTTTTTACCGATCCTGACGGGTTGCCGTTGGAGTTGTATGAGAAGTAATCATTTTAAATCAACCCTGCCTTCGGATGCTCCCACCCCTGGCGGTACGGCCGCTGCAATAACCCCGTCGCTTCCCGGTCGCCGACGATGATCCGTTGTTGGGGATCGTATACAAGCGGCCGGCCGGTTTGCATGGAAATGTTCGCCAGTATGCAGCTCGCCGTGGAAATATGCCCTTCTTCGATATCGGCCACCGGCCTGCCTTTGTTCGTTATCGCTTCGAGGAAGTTGAGCATATGCAGCCTCGTGGCCGGCGCGGCGTTCAGCTCGATGGCTTTTTCCGTTACGTCTTCCGGGTATTTTTCTTTTTCGTACACCACGTCTTTATGGATGGGCTCGCCTTTGCCCTGCGGGATAAAATCATAGCTCATGGTGCTGGCTTTCAGCGTGCCTTTGTCGCCGTACAGCGTGAGCGCCCAGGGATACTTCGGATCGGCGGGCGTGCCCCAGGTGCGGTGCTGCCAAACGCAGTTAAGCCCGTCGTATTCAAAGATGGCGGTTTGCGTGTCGGCGATGTTGGACTTGCCGTCTTTCTGCACGTAGATGCCGCCGGTGGAGCTGATGCGTTTCGGCCAGCCGAGCTGCAGCATCCAGCGCGCGGTGTCGAACATATGCACGCACATGTCGCCCATGATGCCGTTGCCGTATTCCATGAACGTACGCCACCAGCGCGTATGCGGCATGCCGTCAAAGGGGCGGAGGGGAGCGGGGCCCGTCCACATTTCATAATCGAAATAATCGGGCACGGCCTGCACGGGCGGGTTGCCGTTGGCGCGCATATGGTAGTAGCAGCACATTTCCACATGCGATACCTTTCCTAACAGTCCCGCATCTACGATATTTTTTTTGGCGTCTATCAGGTGAGGGGTGCTTTTGCGCTGCGTGCCCACCTGCACCACTTTGCCGTATTTCCGCGCCGCGGCCACCATGGCCTCGCCTTCGAGCACGTCCACGCTGATGGGTTTTTGCACGTACACGTTGGCCCCGGCTTTCAGCGCGTCGATGGTCTGCAGTGCATGCCAGTGGTCGGGCGTGCCGATCAGCACGATGTCCAGCTCGTTTTCAGCGAGCAGCTTGTGATAGTCTGCGTAAAGCTTCGGCACCGCGCCGCTTTTCTGCCGTTTGGCCACGAGCGCGCCCGCTTCGCTGAGCAGCCGGCTGTCCGGGTCGCAAAGCGCCACTACGTTTACGGGTGCTACCTGTATAAGCCGGAAAAGATCGCTTTTGCCGTACCAGCCGGCGCCTATGAGGCCCACGCGGTAAGGTTTGGAAGGATGCAGTATGTCCAGCGCGTCCGCGCCGAGCGCGGACAGTACGAGGGATGCGGTGGCGCCTTTCAGGAAGTGGCGGCGGTTGATGGAGAATGATGTCATAGCCGTGGAATGGGTTTCCGTTAAAAATACAAAAAAATAGGCCGCCCTGCAAGAGAGCGGCCCTGGATTCCATGTGCTGAAGTGTATGCTAATCTACTATCTCTTCCAGAGGTGGTATGTTCCGTTCATAACCCACATATCCCTTGTTCTGGTTGATCACGCCGTTCGGGTTGGCCTGCAGCGAACGCGAGGGCACGGGCCAGTATACGTGGTAGGGGCTCACGGTGTATTTGTCCCCGTGATTGGTAACGACGCCTTCGCGGTAGAACACGTTCTTTTCGATGGTCCTGTCGTACCAGAAGTTATTGTCGGAGAAATTGTCCATCTGGTAGGTCTTGCCGTTGTACGCGGGTTTGCCGGTGCGGGCGAAGATCAGCGCCATGCGCGTCAGCTCGGTCTTGCGCGGCTCTTCGTAAAACAGCTCGCGGGCGCGTTCGTCGAGGATGGTGCCGATGTTCACCTCCGATGCGTCGATGGGCGCGGCCTGCGCGCGCGTGCGCACTTCGTTGATGTCGTTGGCGGCGAGGTCAAGCTGGTTCTTCCAGTAATACGCCTCCGCCCGCAGCAGGTAAGTTTCCGCGAGCCGGAACATGTACCAGTCGCTATGCCCGCCCTGCATGGGCGAATTCTCCGCATCGGGAACGAACACTTTGTAATGCGGCCAGCCGAACCAGGAGCGGATGGTGTCGGTAACCAGTATGCCGCCGCTGCTGTTGCGGAACTGGAGGTTTTTCATGTAATACGGGTCGTTGGATTTTTTCAGCCCCATGTCGTTGTACACGAGATCTTCCATGTTCATCCAGTTGCCTTTTTTGTGGCGGAGGTCGTTGGTGTCGGACCATATCTCGTACTGGCTGTAAGGCGTGGGCCTGCAGCGCCCGATGCCCCTGCCGTACAGGTTGCTCTGCACAAATTCGGGGTTGGTGTTGTCGTTGGTGCCTTTTTTACCGGAAGGCGTGCTGATGTTGGTGCCCCAGTACGGCACGGCCTGCCGCATGATGCGCATGCCGCCGTCGTAACCGCCGTCGCCAAAGCGGTCGATGATCATGAACAGGCCTTCTTTGTTCTCACCCAGCGATTTGTTCTCGGGGCGGTGAAGGTCCCATATCACGTTCTTTTTGGTGGAGCCGAAAGGCTGGCGCATCAGCGAATACACGCCGCCGTCGATCACCGCGCTGGCGGAGGCTATCGCGTCGTCGAACTCGCCTAATGCCAGGTTCACTTTGGTAAGCAGGTGCAGCACCGCGCCTTTGGTCACCTCGCCGCGGTTCACGTTGTCGCTCACCCAGTCCTTGGCGGAGTCCAGGTCTTTTTTGATGTACGCCAGTATCACGTCGCGTTTGGTGGACTGGAAGTCGGTCTTGGGCTCGGAATATTCCTTCATCACCGCGGGCACGTCGCCAAACTGCATGCAGAGGCGGTAATAACGCATGGCGCGGTGGAAGTAGGCGGCGCCGAGGATGGCGTTCCTTTCTTCCGTGCTGCTGTAAGTGGCGTTGTCTATCCTGGATATCACGGTATTGGCGTATTTGATGCCTTTGTACCCTTCGCTCCAGTAGTAGAAGATGCGCGCGCGGTCGGCGTTGTTCAGGTTCGCGAGGTCGGGCGTAATGAGCAGGTTGAGGTCCTGCGCGGGGCCGGATTTATCCGTGGTGCCTTCCACCGTTATTTCGGAAAAAAGCATTTCGGTGAGGATGGGCGGGTTGTCGCCGTAGTACTCTATCCTGGCGTTGCGCGCGCAGGCTACCAGCGCGGCGCGCATGGCGGCCGCGTCCACGTACGTGAGGTCAGGTTCGTAGAACGATAGCGGCTCGGGCTTCAGCCAGTCTTTCCCGCAGCTGCTGGTTACCAGCACCGCGGCGGTCAGTATCGAAAGTAGGGTGATGTGTTTTGATCGGAAAAGCATAACTCGGTGTTTTGTGTAAATCAATTAAAGCGTTACGTTCAGGCCGAACGACCAGTTGCGTGAAGGCGGGTTGTTGTTCCCGTACACGTATTCCGCGTCCCAGAAGTTCCAGTGCGGCTGGTAAATGCCGGCATTGCTCACGTTGGCGAACAGCTTGAAGCTCTCGATGCCGTATTTGCTGATCAGCTTCGCCGGAATGGTGTACGCCAGCGCCACGGTGCTCAGGCGGATGAACGAGGCTTTGCGGTACACGTCGAAGCTCAGGCTGCCGTTGTTGGAAAACAGGCGCGCCGCGTCGTCGATCTGGTTCTCGGGCGTCCAGTAAGGCATTACGTAGGCGTTCTGACGGTCGATGAAACCGGAGTTGTTTTTCGCGATGTTGTAGTTGGCGAGCTGGCCCCAGTTGGAGTAGAACATAAAGGAGAAGTCGAAGTTCTTGTAGGAGAACTCGTTCCTGAACGTCCACTGGAAACGCGGGGTGCGGTAGCCGAGGAACTGGCGGTCGTCGTCGGTGAATTTGCCGTCGCCGTCTTTGTCTTCCAGCTTGAAGTCGCCGGGTTTCACGCCGTATTTGGCGGCTTCGGCGGCTTCGGAGGTTTTCCATACGCCCAGGATGTTCATATCCCATACGGCGTCGAGGTCATGACCGATGAACCAGCGGTTGGCGCGGTCGTCCAGCTCGCGGCGGTCGATCACTTTGCCGCTGGCGTCGGTGATGTCCACCGGGCCGTACAGGCTGATGATCTTGTTGCGGTTGAGCGCGAAGTTGACGTTGCTCCGCCAGCGGAAACCGTTGCGGTCGATGTTCACGCTGTTGAGGCTCAGCTCGAACCCTTTGTTCTGTACTTCGCCGAGGTTGTCCATTACGTTGTAGTAGCCGGTTACGTCGGAAATGGTCTTCAGCACCAGCAGGTCTTTGGTACGTTTGTCGTACACGTCCATGGAACCGGTGAGGTGGTTCTTGAAAATCCCAAAGTCGATGCCGAGGTTATAGGAAGTGGATTTTTCCCACTTGAGGTTCGGGTTGGGCATGCGGTTGCCGTAAAGCTGCGATACCAGCACCAGCTGGCCGCTCGGCGTGATGTACTGGTATTTGCCGGTGGCGAGGTCGCCCAGCGCCTGGTAACGGCCGATCTCGCGGTTGCCGTTCACGCCCCAGGACACGCGCAGCTTGCCGAAATCCATCCAGGGCAGGTTCACAAAATTTTCCTTGGAAAACACCCAGCCAAAGCCGATGGCCGGGAAGTTGGCCCTCGGGTTGGAAGCGCCGAAGGCGGAATAACCGTCGCGGCGGATGGAAGCGGTGAGCAGGTATTTTTGTTTGAAACCGTAGTTGAGGCGGGCCATCATGGCATCGCCGGTAGATACGGAATCAAAGCTGGAGATCACGGGTTTGATGCCGGAGCCGATGTTGTGCCAGGTAAGGTTGTCGTTCGGGTCAAAACCTTCGTTCTCCATCTGGTTGCGCCAGTTCTGGTATTTTTCGGCGTTGTAAAGAAGGGTGACGTCGAAATCATGATCGCCGTACGATTTTACCCAGCTCAGGATATTATCCAGCTGCCAGTTGTAAATGGTCTGCTCCCTTCTTATCGCGTATCCCTTGCGGGCGGCGTAGCGGAAGTCTTTGGCGAGATTGGCGTTGTAGTAGCGGCCGAACTCGAAGTTGGGCGTGAAGTTCACCTGGTAGGAGAAACCGTAGCCAAGGTCGCCTTTGAGATAAAGCGAACCGAACAGCGTGTTGAATTTCTGCAGGCGGTCCTGGTACACGTTGTCGAGGAAGGGGTTGGTATTGTTGCCGATGTCGTCGTTGGGACTGTCGCGCAGCGTTACGCCGTCGTCCTTGTATACTTCGCCCCAGGGCGAGGCGTTCACCATCTGTCCCCAGTTTACAGGCACCTGGCTTTCGTCGCGGTCGGCGAACTGCATGTTCACGCCCACGGTGGCCCAGTCGGCGGCTTTTGCTTCGAGGTTGATGCGGGTCCTGAAGGTCGAGAATTTGTCGCCTACGATAAACCCTTCATTATTCGTATAGCCGGCGGAGATATAATAGGTCACCCGGTCGCCGCGGCCGCCCACGCTGATGGTATGGTCGTTGCGCAGCCCGTCCTGGAACATCATGTTGTACCAGTTGGTCTGTTTACCGGCCTTGTAGTTACGTACTTCCACGGGCAGTATCTTGAGGCGGTTCAGCCAGATGTCCACGGGGTCGCCCTGCGAGTTGTCGTACGCCTTCCATTCGTCGATGGTGATGTCGGCGGGAAGGGTGCGCGGATCGTCGAAGCGGTAAGGCTGCGCGTTGGCGTTGATGCTTTTTAGCACGTCCGTTCTCCATCTCACAAAGCCCGGCCCGTCGTACAGGGGCTGGTCCATGGCGATGGTGGCGAGGCCGATATTGGAATTGAGCGTTACCGTCGGTTTGCTTTTGGTGCCGCGTTTGGTGGTGATGAGCACCACGCCCTTGGCGGATTTGGCGCCATATACGGCGGCCGCGCTCGCGTCTTTCAGCACGTCGATGGTCTGTATGTCGTTGGGATTGATGTCGCTGAGCGCGCCGGGATAGATCACCCCGTCGAGCACGATGAGCGGCGAATAACCGGCGCTCACTGACGAACGGCCGCGCACCACCAGGTCGCCGCCGCCTTTGGCGCGGTTGGATGAAGTGACGTTGAGGCCGGGAATGTTGCCGCGAAGCGCGTCCTGCATGGTGGCAGGGTTCTCGTTTTCGAGCTCCGACACTTTCACCTGCGCCACCGCGCCGGTAACGTCGGATTTTTTACGGGTGCCGTAACCCACCACCACCAGCTGTTCCAGCTCGGTGGCGTTGTCTTTTAAGGTGATGTTCCAGTCGGTGGTGGATGCTACCGGCAGCTTGATGGTCTCGTAGCCGATAAAGGAAAACACCAGCACCCCGTTGTCCGGAACGTTCTTGAGTTCGACGTTGCCGTTTTCGTCGGAGGCCGTTCCGTTGGTGGTGCCTTCCACCACGATGGTAACGCCCGGAAGCGGGCGCCCCGTCTGGTCCCTCACGGAACCTTTCACCGTTTTTGCAAACAGCGGGTGAGAAAAATGGCTGGCGTCGTTCGGTCTGGCAAAAGCGGGACTACCGGCCGTTAACAGCATAAAGGTAAGCGCACAACAGCCCGAGGATAGCAATACAAGCTTGCTCCTGATACTAATTGTCATTGTGGATCAGTTTGTGGATTTAGAAAATGGAAACGATATGTGAGTGTGTGGAATCTGAGCTTGCGAACGACGGGTAGTTCAATTATTTTTTAACGTGAATGAATGTCGATTAGCGATTTTGACGGAGGATTTTTTTGCTTTAACGCTGCTACATGGAATTGATCACTGTTCTACTGTTAATCCTTCATCCAAATTAGTAATTGCAATCGATTTAATGCCGGCGATCATGAAAAAAATAGAGTTACAACGTTTGAAATAGATTTCGTATCATGCCTGGCACAATTCAGGCAGCCATGAAAAGAGGGGTCACTATAAAAGATATTGCCAAAAAGCTGAATATGTCGGTGTCCACCGTGTCCAAAGCGTTGAACAACGACGCGTCTATCAGCGCGCTCACCAGCGAACGCGTGAAGGCGCTTGCCAAGCAATTGAATTATATCCCGAACGAAGCCGCCAGGCATTTCAAGCTGGCAAGGTCTTTCACGCTCGGCCTCATCATCCCCGACATACTCGACCAGTACTATGCCGTAGCGGCCAACGGCGTGGAAGAAACGGCGGAAAAGCAGGGGTACAACGTGATACTCACGCAGTCGCACGAGGACGAGCAGAAGGAAGAAAAGATCGTGGACGTGATGATCCGCAACCGGGTGGACGGGGTGATCGTGTCCATTACCAAAAACCGCACGGACATGCAGCCGTTCGAAAAACTGCTGTCCATCGGCATCCCCGTGGTGTGCATCGGCCGCGAGCCGAAGTCCGGGCAGTTCGATTACGTTTCTTCCAACAACCATGACGGCGCGCTGATGGCGACGGAATTTCTCATCGGCAGGGGGCACCGCCGGATCGCGCACCTGATGGGGCCTGCCGGCATGCGCACCAGCCAGGCGCGTTTCGAAGGCTACAAACAGGCGCTGGAAGATCACGGCATCCCGTTCCGGCAGGAGCTGACGGAATGCGTGGACCTCACGCGCGCCGGCACTTTCGCGGCCATGCAGCGGCTCATGCGGCTGCCCGAGCCGCCCACGGCCATCGTCACTTTTAAAAACTACGTTACGCTCGACGCGATCGACTTTCTCAAAAAATATTATCCCGCGTTAGTGAACGAAGTGCAGTTCACCGGTTTTGGCAACCTGCCCATCCTGCATCACCTCGATCATAAGCCGCTGGCTTCCATCGAGGAGCGTTCTTTCGAAATGGGCGAGGAGGCCGCGCGCATCCTTTTTGAAAGGATCTGCGAAGACGCGGAGCCCGCGGAACGGGTGTACCGCAGCAGCCAGCTGCCCTGCAGGCTGGTGGTGCACGAAGACGCGGAAGAGGAATAAACCCGCATTCTTTTCTCCATAATTATATAAGCATGTTGTACGAAGCACAGGCAAGGGCGGAAATGGAAACCTGGCAGCTGAAGATGCAGAAACCGCCTTCGTTCACCGACCGGATCAGCAAAAACGTGCAAAGCCGCATCAACCGCCTGATCCCCGAAAAAGTGCATAAAGCCATCACCGTTACCATCAAACAGATGGTGAGGGGCGTGCTCTACGGTTCCGCCTATACGGCGCCGCGTACGCCGGTGTTTGTTTCGTTCTTCGAGCTGGAGGAAGCCGTGCGCAGGCGCATCGATTTTTACAAAAAAACGGCCGCGGCCGAAGGCGGCGTTACCGGCGCGGGCGGGCTGCTGCTCGGGCTGGCGGACTTTCCCATACTGCTCGGCATGAAGCTCAAGCTGCTGTTCGACATCGCCGCGTTCTACGGTTTCGACGTGAACGATTATAAGGAAAGAGTGTACATCCTCAACATTTTCCAGCTGGCCTTCAGCAGCAAGCAGCACCGGCGGAAAGTATTCGAACAGATCAGGGACTGGGACCGCAAAAGCCGCGAAATGCCGGACGACATCCACGCGTTCGACTGGCAAACTTTCCAGATCGAGTACCGCGACCATATCGACCTTGCCAAGATGGGCCAGCTGCTGCCGGTGGTGGGCGCAGCAGTGGGCGTGGTGGTGAATTACCGGCTGGTGACGAGGCTCGGCGTTACGGCGATGAACGCATACCGCATGCGGCTGCTTGGTAAATGATCCCTTGTTTTTACAAAGGCAGATAATCCGTTCCGTTTTACAAAAAGATCGCTGAAGGCGATACCCACATCAATCCCCGTTTTAAAATTTCCTCCGGATGCCCGAACTTTGGCGCAGGTATGAAAGTTTGTATCGCGGAAAAGCCCAGCGTGGCAAGAGACATTGCGGAAGTATTAGGCGCAAAGGCGCGGAAGGACGGCTATTATGAAGGCAACGGCTTCCAGGTGACCTGGACGTTCGGGCATTTTTGCACGCTCAAGGAACCGCACGATTATTACGAATACTGGAAATACTGGCGGCTGGAAGATCTCCCCATGATCCCGCCGCATTTCGGCATCAAGCTGATAGACAATGCGGGCGTGCAAAAACAGTTCAAGGTGATAGAAACGCTCGTCTCCCAATCCGAAGAAGTGATCAACTGCGGCGATGCCGGCCAGGAAGGCGAGCTGATCCAGCGCTGGGTGCTGCTGAAAGCGAAATGCGCCGCGCCGGTGAAACGGCTTTGGATATCCTCCCTCACGGAAGAGGCCATCCGCAACGGTTTCAGCGAGCTGCGCGAAAGCAGCCGGTACGACAACCTGTACGCCGCCGGAAGCGCCCGCGCCATCGGCGACTGGCTGCTGGGCATGAACGCCACGCGGCTGTTCACCAAAAAATTCGCGCAGGGAAAAGCCGTTCTGTCCATCGGCAGGGTACAAACGCCCACGCTCGCCATGATCGTGGCGCGGCAGAAAGAGATCAACGCTTTTGTATCGGCGGAATACTGGGAGCTGAAAACGGTCTATAAAAAAGTGGAGTTCACCGCCGCCATCGACCGCATCCTGCAGCCGGAACGCGCCGAAAAAGGCCTGGCTTACCTGAAAGAGCACCCGTTCGAGATCACTTCCTTCGAAAAAAAGGACGGCAAAGAAGGCAATCCCCGCCTGTTCGACCTCACGGCATTGCAGGTGGGAGCCAATAAAAAATACGGCTACTCCGCCGACGAAACGCTCAGGCACATCCAGAACCTCTATGAAAAAAAACTCGTCACGTACCCGCGCGTAGATACCACGTACCTTTCGGAAGACCTTCACCCGAAGATCGAAGGCATCCTCAGGGACATGACGCCTTACGCCAATCTCATCGCGCCGCTTTTGCAAAAACCCGTCCCCAAGCTCAAATCCGTATTCGACGATAAAAAGGTGACGGACCACCACGCCATCATTCCCACCGGAATATGGCCTTCAGGCATTTCACCGGATGAGCAGAAAATCTTTATTGCCATTTCCAAAAGGTTCATTTCTGTGTTTCACCCG
>CBINIO010000108.1:0-10643 GCA_966250725.1 uncultured Chitinophaga sp. | reverse complement strand
TACGTGTCCATACCGCTGATGCTGAACTTCAATTCCAACCCCGCGCGGCCTGGCAGGAGTTTTGAAGTAAGTCTTGGTGTTCAGGGCGGATACCTGCTGAAATCGCGCACCAAACAGGTGAGCGAAGAAAGAGGCAAAGTGCGGCTGACGGACGATTTCAGCCTGAACAAATGGCGGTTCGGACTGACCGGAGAAGTGGCGTATGGGCCTATCAAGCTCTACAGTAATTTTGCATTGACCCCCTTGCACGATTACGGCCTGGAGCAGTATCCTTTTTCGGTCGGATTTCGGTTTAACGGATTCTAATTCTTACCTTTACAGCCCGTGTAAAGCAAAAAGTAGGAAACCAGGAAAAAAAATATGAATAGGTTAGGTAACAATCCTGCGATGTAGTTTATCCTATTTAAAACTGTACACAACCAAATTTGAGAAGTATGCGATCCATCTTGTCGTTTGTTGCTGTGGTGATTGGTATCGTGTTTATGCATGCAAGCAAATTAAAGCTGCCGGCCAGCCCCGCGGAAATGAGTGAAAATGGGAACCCCGTCGCCGAAACGAATATCCCTGGAAGTACCTCCCGGCTGCCCGCCCCCGGCGCCACCGAGTCGCTGGTGTATATGCCCGACAGCCTGTTCAGGGCCTACCAGGGAGATCATAATTTCCTCGTTACCAATCACTATCACGTTTTGTACATCAAAACCGATTCTTCCGTTTTCCAGGCCAGCACCCGTCCGCTGGCGCCCCATCGCGTGTTCGCCACCAGCCTGATGTACCGGTAACCGGCATGACTTTTTTTTGACCGCTCATCCTGTCCAGTCACATATTTTCACGGTTTCATGGCCGAATGTGCCCGCTCATTTTTATATTTGGTTTGAAATCATCAAACCGACTATATGAGATCTATCCGACTTTTCCTCGTTATCCTGCTGGCAGCCGCCGCCTTCCAGGGCAATGCCCAGGTGAAGCATGAATGGAAAGAAGCCTCCTCGGGAGGATATTCCTACCGCTATATTACCGGCGACCCCATGCAGGCGCGGTTTTATACGCTGAAGAACGGCCTCACCGTCATGCTCAGCGTCAATAAAAAACAACCGCGCATCCAGACGCTGATCGGCGTGCGCGCCGGCAGCAACAACGATCCGAAAGACCACACCGGCCTCGCGCATTACCTCGAGCACCTGCTCTTTAAAGGCACCACGCACTACGGCTCGCTGGACTGGTCGAAGGAAAAACCTTATCTCGACGAGATCACCTCGCTGTACGACAAATACAACCATACCACCGGCACGGACGCCCGCAAGGCCGTGTACCGGCAAATAGACAGCGTGTCGGGCCTCGCGGCGAAATATGCGATCGCCAACGAATACGATAAAATGATGACCAACATGGGCGCGCAGGGCACCAACGCGCATACCTGGACGGAAGAAACGGTGTACGAGGAAGACATTCCCTCCACCGCCGTCGACAAGTTCCTGGCCGTACAGGCGGAACGTTTCAAAGACCCCGTGTTCCGCATCTTCCATACCGAACTGGAAGCCGTGTACGAAGAGAAGAACCGCGGGCTGGACAACGACGGCCGCAAGATGTACGAAACCATGCTGGCGACGCTGTTCCCCACGCACAACTACGGCCAGCAATCCACCATCGGCACCGTGGAGCATCTCAAAAACCCGTCGCTGCTCGCCATCCGCAAATTCTACGACGAATATTACGTGCCCAACAATATGGCCATCGTGATGGCCGGCGATTTCGACCCGGATTATGTGATCAAACGCATCGACGAATCGTTTGCCTACATGAAGAAAAAACCGGTGCACGAATACAAGGCGCCCGTTGAAAAACCCATCAGCGGCCCCATCGTAAAAGAAGTGTTTGGCCCCGACGCGGAAAACGTATACCTGTCGTACCGCATGCCCGGCGCGCTGGACACCAGAAATTCCGTGCTGCTTACCGTTGTGTCGCAGGTACTGTCCAACGGCAAGGCCGGTCTGCTCGACCTTAACCTCAACAAACAGCAGAAAGTGCTCGGCGCGGGCGCAAGCCTGCTGCCCTGGAAAGACTATTCCGTGTTCCTGCTCAGCGGCCGCGCCAAACAGGGGCAGTCGCTCGATGAAGTGAAAGACCTGCTGCTCGGCCAGCTGGACATCCTGCGCAAAGGCCAGTTCGACGAAAACCTCATCACCGCCATCGTCAACAACTTCAAGCTGTACGAGATACAGGGCCTGGAAAGCAACGGCAACCGCGCCAACAGCCTGATGGATGCTTTCATCAAACACCGTGGCGAAAACTGGCTGTACGATGTGCGTTATATCGAAGACATGGGCAAGGTGACCAAAAAACAGATCGTCGATTTTGCCAATAAATATCTCGGCGACAATTACGCGCTGCTTTATAAACGCAAAGGCGAGGACAAAAGCATCGTAAAAGTGGAGAAACCGCCCATCACCCCCGTAGAAGTGAACCGCAATGCGCAGTCCGACTTTTTGAAAGAAGTGGCCGCAATGCCGGAGACCGCCGTAAAACCGCAGTGGCTGGATTACGACAAGGACATTCAGAAAGGCAAGGCCGGCAACGCGGACCTGCTGTACGTGCAGAATAAGGACAACGCATTGTTCCGTCTTTATTACCGCTTCGACATGGGCAGCTGGAACAACAAAAAGCTGCCGCTGGCCGCGCAGTACCTGCAATACCTCGGCACGGACAAACATTCTTCCGAAGAGATCAGCAAACAGTTCTACAATATCGCGTGCAACTTCAGCGTGCGGCCGGGCAGCGAGGAAACCACCATTTCCATCACCGGCCTGCAGGAGAATTTCGACAAGGCGGTAGCATTGTTTGACGACCTGCTCAACAATTGTAAAGCGGACGAAGAAGTGCTGGACGGCATGAAGAACAGGCTCGCAAAAGCGCGTGCGGACAACAAGCTCAACAAACAACAGATCATGAGCGGCCTGCGCTCCTACGCCACGTACGGCGCAAAAAACCCGTTCAACAACCAGCTGAGCAACGAAGAGCTGAACGCCCTCACCGCGAACGAGCTGGTGACCATACTGCATGAGCTGCCGGATTACCGTCACACCGTGATCTATTACGGCCCTGAAGACTTGAGCGCGGCATCCGCGAAGATCGCGAAGCTGCACAGGCTGCCCGCTTCATTCAGGGAAGACCTGCCAAAACAGCAATTCGAAAAAGTGACGATGGACCATAACAAAGTGTTGTTCGCCGATTACGATATGGTGCAGGCGGAAGTGAACTGGGTGCGCAACGGCGACGTGTACGATCCGAAGGAATCCGCGGTGGTGGACCTTTTCAATAATTATTTCGGCGGCGGCATGGGCTCCATCGTGTTCCAGACCATCCGCGAATCCAAGGCGCTGGCATATTCCACCTACGCGTTTTACGCGGAGCCGAACAAAAAGGACGATCATTACGCCATGCTCGCATACGTGGGCTGCCAGGCGGACAAGATCAACGAAGCGATCGCCGGTATGAACGAGCTGCTGAACGTGATCCCCGAATCGGAAAAGAACCTGGAGACCGCGCGCAGCAGCCTCAAAAAAGATCTCGAAACGGAAAGGATCACGCAGGACGCGATCGTGTTCAGCTATCTCAACGCGCAAAAGCTCGGGCTGGATACGGACATCCGCAAAAACATCTACGAAGCGGCGGACAAGCTGACCTTCGACGACATCAAAAAACTGCACGCGCGGAATATCGCCGGAAAGCCTTATTCCTACTGCATCCTGGCATCGGAGAAAAAGGTGAACCCGGACGCGCTGAAGAAATACGGCGAAGTGCAGAAAGTGTCGCTGGAAGAGCTTTTTGGGTATTGATCGTTTTTATCGTCAGAAAATACAGCCATGAGACGCGCCCCCGGTGCGTCTCATTTTTTTAACACAATATTCACAACTCCATCGTCGTTTTAAAAATCTATTAAACCACCTATGTGACCATGTGGCGTTATTGCTTGATGATTGTCGTATTACCGCTTTTTGCTTTTGAGCACAATATTTCCGACCTGTATTCCGTTCGGCTGAACCCGTCGCGGATCGATGCGGACAAAGTGTTCCTGCTCGTCGATAAAAGCGATTACCGGATGTATGTGTACGAGGACGTAACGCTGATCAAGATCTACAAGGTCGTATTCGGCAGCAACTCCACCGGCGACAAGTTCGTGCAGGGCGACAAACGCACGCCCGACGGCACTTTCCGCATCTCCGCCAAACGGTACGACAAACGCTGGAGCCGTTTTATGCTGCTGGATTATCCCAACGCGGAATCGTATGCCAAGTTCGCGCAGCGCCAGGCCCGAGGGCAGATCTCGCGCGGGGCGGACATTGGCGGCGGTATCGGTTTGCATGGCGTGGAATATGCCTCCGGCATCCGCGATTATTACGTGGACCGGCGCATCAACTGGACGCTGGGCTGCGTAAGCCTCAAGAATGGCGATATCAACGAAATTTATGAGGTTGTGAAAGTGGGTACGCCGGTTGTGATACGGCCGTAAATTTTTTCCTTCAAAAAAAATCCGTGTACCCGCGCCGCATCGTATATATATCAAATCGTTATTTCACTCAGGTAATAAAGGCCCCAAAAAATTATTCATCGCGGATATGGACGAATAAGAAAAACGGCTCTCTTTAAAAAGAGGGCCGTTTTGATACATACAATAAAAAAAGCGTTCCAAAGCCGCAGCCCGGAACGCTTTCCTGTATATTAAAACACTTACATTTTACCTGACTTGATCTCCTCCACCACAGCCGGATCGAGCAGCGTGGAAGTATCGCCGAGATTGTCCAGCTCGCCTTCCGCGATCTTGCGCAGGATGCGGCGCATGATCTTCCCGGAGCGCGTTTTGGGCAGGCCGCTCACGAACTGGATCTTGTCCGGTTTCGCGATGGGGCCGATGATGCGCGACACGGTCTGCATAATGTCCTTGCGCGTGAGGTCGGCGTCTTTCACCTGTTTGTCCGCGATCACAAAAGCATAGATGCCCTGGCCTTTGATGTCGTGCGGGAAGCCTACCACGGCGCTTTCCACCACGCCCGCGTGCATGTTGATCGCGTTTTCCACCTCGGCGGTGCCGATGCGGTGACCGCTTACGTTGAGCACATCGTCCACGCGGCCGGTGATGCGGTAATAGCCGTCTTCATCGCGGAGACAGCCGTCGCCGGTGAAGTAGAGATTTTCGTACGTAGCGAAATAGGTGGTGCGGCAGCGTTCATGATCGCCGTAGGTGGTGCGGATCATGCCGGGCCAGGGGAATTTGATGCAGAGGTTGCCGTTCACGCCGTTGCCTTCGATCTCCTTGCCGTTCTCGTCTACCAGCATGGGCTGGATGCCGGGCAGCGGCAGCGTGGCGTAGCCGGGCTTTTCGGGCGTAATGCCCGCCAGCGGCGCGATCATGATGCCGCCCGTTTCGGTTTGCCACCAGGTGTCGGTAATGGGGCATTTGCCTTTACCGATATGATCTTTGTACCAGTGCCATGCTTCTTCGTTGATGGGTTCGCCCACGGTGCCGAGCGTAGTGAGCGAGCTGAGGTCCTTATGATTTACCGGCCCGAGCCCGAAGCCCATCAGGCTGCGGATGGCGGTGGGCGCGGTGTAGAGCACGTTCACCCTGAACTTGTCCACGATATCCCAGAAACGCCCGGCGTCGGGATAAGTTGGCACGCCTTCGAACATCAGCGTGGTGGCGCCGGCGCTCAGCGGGCCGTACACGATGTAGCTGTGACCGGTGATCCAGCCGATGTCCGCCGTGCAGAAATACACCTGTCCCGGCTGGTATTGGAAAGAGTTGATAAAAGTATAATTGGCGTACACCATATAACCGCCGCAGGTATGCACCACGCCTTTGGGTTTGCCGGTGGAGCCGGAAGTGTAGAGGATGAAGAGCATGTCTTCCGCTTCCATTTCTTCCGCGGGCACGGGCGGGTTGCCCATGGTCTCAACGGCTTTGATCTCGTCTTCCCACCATACGTCGCGGCCTTTGAGCATGCTCACCGGCGTGCGGGTGCGGGTGCAAACGATCACTTTCTTCACGGAAGGGCAGGCCATCAAAGCGTCGTCTATCACGGATTTGAGGGGAATGTCCTTGGAGCCGCGGAAAGCGCCGTCGCAGGTGATCACGAGGTTGCATTGCGCGTCCTGTATGCGGTCTGCGATGGACTGCGCGCTGAAGCCGCCGAACACCACGGAGTGGATGGCGCCGATGCGGGCGCAGGCCAGCACGGCGATGGCCAGCTCGGGGATCATGCCCATGTAAATGCACACCCTGTCGCCTTTTTTAACGCCGTTGTTCTTGAGCACGTTGGCGAACTGGCAAACTTTGTTATATAACTCACGGTAGGTGAGAATGCGGTGTCTTTCTTCCGGGTCGTTGGGTTCCCAGATGATGGCGGGCTGGTTGCCGAGCGTGCCCAGGTGCCTGTCAAGACAGTTTTCGGTGATGTTGAGTTTTGCGCCGGAGAACCATTTTACTTCCGGTGTTTTGAAATTCCATTCCAGCACCTTGTCCCATTTACGGCGCCAGTAAAAATGATCGGCCACGTTGGCCCAGAATCCTTCCGGATCGGTTACGCTGTGCTGCCAGGCTTGCTGGTAATCTTCGAAGCTCTTGAGTTGGTATGGGTACGACATGATTCCCAAAAAGATTTATTTGTTATCGGTTTTTTTTAACGGGGCTTAAATTTAATCATTTATGATTGAAGAAAGTTGAATAATGTGAGAATCCTGTTGAATTAATTCAAATTGGAATATAAAACCCGGCCGCAGGCGCCGGGTTTCAGGGGTATTAAGTGTAGGGATGTTCAAAGCGCCTTCACCCGTTCCTTTACATAAGCCTGGATATTTTTTTCTTCCAGGTTGCCCGGTTTTGAATTTTTGAGAAAGAGCTGGTAATATCTTTTTGCTTTCAGCGGGTCCTGCACGTACTGGTCGTAAATGCGCGCGATACCGTATTGGCGCATGGGATCTTTGAAAAGGAAGTACGCCGTATCGAAATGCGAAATGGCCCGGCGGTATTGTTTCATCTGTTCGTAATTATGCGCGAGAGCCGTGTAATAGCTGTCCAGCGAACGGCTTTTGGCCGCGGTGATGCATTCCTGCAGGAGCCCGTTGCTTTTGTCGAACTGCTTCAGCTGGGCATACGACAAGGCGGCGTAATATTTCAGCGTTTCGGGCGCGTCCTGCAAAAGCGCCACCATTTTATCATGCACACGGATGGTGCTGTCGTAATGCTTGAGCGAATAGTGCGAAACGGCGAGATAAATATAAGCGACCGGCTGCACGGCGCCCGCGGTCACCAGCGGCTCGCCGAAATCCACCGCTTCGCGGAATTTGTCCTGCCGGTAGCAGGATTTGACGAGCGCGGCGGTTACCTGCGCGTTGGAGGAATCATAACGATAGTATTGCAGGAGCACCGAGTCCGCGTTGTTATGCTCTTCGCGGTCGAGGTACGTATCGGCGAGAAAAAGCACTACGGCCGGGTCTTTGGGGTTGAGGCGGAAGGCGGTTTTCATGAGCGCGAACGCAGTGTCCTGCATACCGGCGATGGAAGCGGCGGAGCTGGCGAGCTGTTTATAATAACGCGCATTGTCCGGCCGCAGCGCCACGAGCTTCGCGTAATGCACGATGGCCTGGGCGTACTGCTGTTTTGCGCGGGCGATGTTGCCAAGCTGCTGCAGCGCGGCGATGTGGTTGGAATCTTTTTCGAGCACGAGCCGGTAGGTCCTTTCCGCGTCCGCCGTTTGGCCGTTTTGCAGGTAGGCGTTGGCGAGGATCGAAAGCCCGTTTACATGCGAGGGTTTTACGGAATCTTCCATATAGCGGATCACGAGGTCGTATTGCTGCTCCTGGAAATAATCCATCAGCAGGCTTTTATCCAGTTGGTCCTGCGCTTTAATAATAGCGGTGTTGCAGAGCAGCAGGCAGAGTGCGAGGGTGCGTAGCATATCGTCGGTTTTTATAAAACTAAGTATTTAGTTTTATAAAAACGAAAGTTTTAGTTGAAATCTTTTTGCGGGTAGAAAAATGGGGCATCTTCCGGCGGCGATGCCGTGATGCCCCTGTATATCCAAATGGGGAAGGGATAAACACTGTGCTCTTGCGGGAAACCGGGGCAGCCTGCGGCGTTCGTTGACCTGTAAACCGGTATGGCGGGCGGTTTTGCGGTGGCGCCGCGGCGTTGTGGAAAGTCGCGATGATAATTAAGTTGACGGCGGTTGTTTTTTGCGGGTGCTCACAAGCGTCACCATGTTGTCTATCGGCCCGTCCAGCTTAAAATGCTGGTATGAGAGCGCCTGTGCGCCCTGCGGTTTGCCGAGGGACAAATGCTCCGTGTACAGTTCGTCTTCCAGGTAATCCGGCTGGCCGTGCACGATGATCGTGACATGTTGGATGGAATTGCCCGCTTCGGCGTACATATGCCGGAGAAAACCGGAGATCTGTTTACGCAGGTTGATGGCTGGTGGTGGCATAATGGTTGGTTTTGGGTGTCAAAAACCGGGGTCATCGTAAAAAATCATACATACCGGGGTCAGGTTTACGCTGTTGTGCAGCTATTTGGGCCGGTATTTGTTGCTCGTGTCGCGGATGCGTTTGAGCAGGCCGTCCCCCACGGCCAGGATCTTGTCTCTTTCCGCATTGCTGAAAGGGTAGGTACCCTTCGCTTTCCTGTAAAACGTGGCCTCACTCCAGCCACATTCGCTGCATACGCTGTCCCGAAAGGTTTTTGGCAGTTGGTTCATCTCAGCATGCAGCTCCAATAACAGGTTGTTGGATGAAAGTTGGTTTGTTTCCATTAGCAGTAAAATTTGTCATTTTGATTCTGTTACTCTCAAAATGTCAATAAAAATGTTATATTGATAGTAGAAGCATCATACAATTTATTGACACTTGTTACAAGTATAACAAAATTTATTTACAGTGGAAGTAATTCCAAAAAATATTATTCACGAAGGCGCAAGGCTCAAACAGATCGTAAGGGACAAACACATCAAGATCCTCGATTTTGCTAAAAAAGCGGGTTTCTCCAACCAGATCGCTCATTATTATTTCCGCAAGGAAGCCATCAAAAGGAACACCCTGCTTGAGTTCTGCGCGCTGCTGGGCATCAGCCTCGATGAATTTTATGCCTGGACGCATCCACGCCGCACCATCGAGCTGCCGCTCTCCGAGCAGCACCACGGTCACCGCCTGGACGAGCTGATCGCGGAAAAAGGGCTCAACAAGACCCGTCTCGCCGGCCGCATGGGCCTCAGCCGCCGGGCATTGTACAACCTCATCGAAAAACCGGCCTTCACGCCCGAACAGCTAAAGAAAGTATGCCAGGCGCTGGAGATCAGCGCCCGCGAATTTGCCGGTAATGTGAACCAGGTGGAAGACGAGCCGGAAACGCTGGAAGTGGAAAGCTGGAAAGACAAATATTACAAGCTGCTGGAAGAATATAACAAAGCCCTGGTGGAAATTTCCCGGCTCAGGGGCCAGGCGCCGCTCTGACATAAAACGCGCCGACGGCAAAAAAGATGCCGTTGCATACGGCAACAGCATCTCCCAAGGGTCTCACAGAAAAATCCCTCCCTTTTTTCCGCTTAATTACATATATTAGCATTTCTATATCTATAACCAACTATCCCGGAACTATGAAAAGCTGTCTTTTATCCCTGGCCATGTGCCTGTTCCTGCTGGTGGTTAAAGCCCAGCCAGCCTCTGCGCCCAACGTGAAAGAGTTTGAGGCCTTCTGGCAAAAACTCTACACCGCCATCGTCGACAAAGATTACGAGGCCATTTCCCGCTACACCGCATTCCCGCTCGTCGTAAAAAGGGACCTTTCCGATACTGCCGTGCTCACCGTGGACCGGCAGGAATTTCCCCGCTTCTTCTCCATTTATCTCAACATGCCCGCCGACGAGGAGTTTATCAACAAGTACGGCCTGCTGCGCGCACGGAAATCGCTCAGCGATGACGACAAAACGATGGTGGACGAAAATTCCGCCAGCATCGAAGATTTCGAGTTCCAGAAGATGGACGGCGAATGGAAGCTGGTATACGTGTACGCCACCACGAACAGCTAAAGCATTCAGAATTATTGCTATATAAAACTTCCTCGCACCGATAGGTACTTTCCGGCGTCATCAAATTTCTCCGGGGAATAAATAATTATTCCCGTAGCTTTGCACGATTTTTTAGTTCGCATGCGCGCTGAAAGATCGTTGGTTTTTCACTCTCAAAAAGCTAATAAAAAAAGATGCCCAAAGACACATCTATCAAATCAGTCCTTATTATCGGTTCAGGTCCCATTATTATCGGCCAGGCTTGCGAATTTGACTATTCCGGCTCCCAGGCGGCCCGTTCGCTGCGGGAAGAAGGGATCAAGGTGATCCTGATCAACAGCAATCCCGCTACGATCATGACGGACCCGATGATGGCTGACAAGGTATATCTGTTGCCCCTCACCGTGGAAAGCATCGAGCAGATACTGGAAGAGAACCAGATCGACGCGGTACTGCCCACCATGGGCGGCCAGACGGCCCTCAACCTTTGTAAAGACGTGGACGAGCTGGGCATCTGGGAAAAAAATAACGTAAAGCTGATCGGGGTCGACATCAAGGAGCCGAACACGCCCCCATTGGTGATGGTGAAGG
>CBINIO010000107.1:0-10746 GCA_966250725.1 uncultured Chitinophaga sp. | reverse complement strand
GGCCTGCACGAGGATGTCGCGGTAGGATTTGTCGCCGGTAAGACGGTAGCCGTTGCCATAGCTGCAATACACCATAAAGCCGAGGTCGTGGTGTTTGGTGAAATCTTTCAGCGGCTCCAGCTTTTCGGTCCATGCGGCGGCCTGCGCGCGCAGCAGCGTGTCCTGCGTCTGCTCCCAGGCATACCAGAGGCTGCCGGGGAAAAACCCGGGCGTCCAGTCGTACATGCTCGTGGTCACCAGCTTGCCTTCTTTAATGGTGCGCGGGAACCTCAGCGGATCGCCGGTTTTGGTTTCGTTCAGCATGGCCGTCAGCTGCGTTTTGGCGGCGGACATGTTCTCGTCGATAAAATCCTTTTCTCCCTTCTTTGCCGTACACGACAGGAGACTGATGCTTGCAATGAGACAAATGAATGTTTTCATAATCTTGTTTGTGGATCAGGTATAATTATAATAAAAATGGTTGAAAGGTCTCCGTTTTTGAAGGTGAAAGAACGTCCGACGTGGAACCGCAAATATGTAATATGGGAAAGAGAGGATGGGGAGAGAATCGTAAATGATTGGGGTGAATATCGTAAACACCCTCTCAATTAACTGGTTCTCAATACAATGACCCCTGGCTCATCATGAAATTTTCACCCCTCTTCCCATAAAAGATTTGCCTAATCGCTTATATTTAAGGTATGAATTCCACGTGGCGGGGATGTTTATACCTGGTATTTTTACTGGCCTTTTTATCAACCAGCGGGCAGCAGGTCGCATTTAACCACCTGACGGTGGAAAACGGGCTGTCTCACAATTCCGTACTTGCCATCGCGCAGGATGCGCGGGGTTTTATGTGGTATGGCACCCGCTACGGCCTCAACCGCTACGACGGGCAGCGTTTCAGGATATACCAGTCCAGGCAGGGCGATACCGCGAGCCTTTCCGAAAATCTCATCCTGTCCCTTTTTTCCGATTCAAAAAAAACATTGTGGGTGGGTACGGCAGTAGGCCTTTGCCGCTACGATCCCGAAAAAGACGCCTTTCAGCGCATCACGCTCACACCGGGAAAACAGGAAAACGTCAACGCCATTTTTGAGGACCGCAAAGGGCGCTTGTGGGTGGCGGCCGGCAGCGGCCTTTACCTGCAGACCGATTCGTTGCACCACTTCCGGAAATTCACACAGGGGCCGGCGCAGCTGGCGGGCAGCAATGTGCGCAGCATCTGCCAGGACCTGCGCGGCGACTTCTGGATCGGCACCAACAACGGCCTCAACCGGCTCCGCGAAACGGGCGGGCAATTCCGGTTTGAAACTTTCCGGCATGAAGAAGGCAACGCCGCCAGCCCCGGCATGAACTACATCACTTCCGTGGCGGAGGACGCGCAAGGCCGCATCTGGATGGGCACGCAATACGCGGGAATAGACATCTACGATCCCATTCGCCGCACCTTCACCCACCTCACCCAGCCCGTCGCCGCGCATAACTTCGTGCGCAGCATCATCCGCGACAGGTCGGGCAAAATGTGGGCGGGCACGCAGGAAGGGCTTAGCATCTTCGACCCGCTCACTCTCACAGCCGCCAACTACCGCTACGATCCCGGCGATAAGAACAGCCTCTCGCAGAATTCCATCCACTCGCTTTTTGAGGACAACAACGGCTCCGTCTGGATAGGTACGTATTTCGGCGGGGTGAACATGGTGCACGCTTACAACACCGCTTTCTTTATCTGCCGCAACAGCAGCCTGCAGCCGGGCATCAGCAACGACGTGGTGAGCGGTCTTATCGAGGACGCGCAGCACAACCTCTGGATCAGCACCGAAGGCGGCGGGCTGAATTATTACAACCGCGAAACCGGCGCTTATACCTATTACCAGCACAAACCCGGCGATTCGGGCTCTATCGGCTCCAACCTTGTAAAGGTGGTGTATGAGGACGCGGACCGCAACATCTGGGCCGGCACCCATGGCGGCGGGCTGAACGTGATGGAAAAAGGCTCGGGACGTTTTAAAAGATATTTTTACAGCCGGCAAGACCCTGACTCCTACCCCCGCGAGATCACCTCGCTGATGGAAGACGGCGAAGGGCGTTTCTGGATAGGCACCAGCACCGGGCTGCACGTCATGCGGAGGGAAGGCGCGCAACTGCATCCCATGGAAGATTCGGCGCTGACGGGGCAGGCGGCCGGCCTGTCCATCCGGTACCTTTTCCAGGATTCGCGCGGCCGCTGCTGGGCGGGTTCCATCAAGGGCCTGTACATGCGCGACGGCGGGGCCATGCGACAAATGCTCCCTCACTACATCAACGCCATACAGGAAGATTCGCGGGGCAACATCTGGGTGAGCCTTTATTACGGCGGGCTGCTGCAATACAGTCCCGACCTGCAAACGCAAACGCTCTACACGGAAAAGGACGGCCTGCCGCACAACAACGTGACGGGCCTGCTCGAAGACGGCCGCCACCAGCTCTGGATCAGCACCGGCAACGGGCTCGCGCGTTTCGACCCGGTGAAAAGAACATTCCAGACCTACACCACCAGCGACGGCATCGCCGGCAACAGCTTTAATTACAACGCCTTTCTGAAAGACAGCCGCGGCGAGCTTTTCTTTGGCGGCTACAATGGCATCACCCGCTTTTTCCCCGACAGGATCGCCGCCAATACTTACGCCGCGCCCATCCGTTTTACCGGTCTCCGGCTGTTCAACCAGCCCGTTCGCATCGGTGAAAAGAACGGCCTGCTGCAAAAGGATATCGGGTATGCAGGCGAGCTGAATTTCCGGCACGACCAGGAAGTGTTCACGATAGAGTTCGCCCTGCTCAACTTCGTCAAAAGCAGCAAGAACCGCTACGCATACAAACTCGAAGGCGCCGACCGCGACTGGGTCGAAACCGACCAGCCCTTTGTTACGTATACGAACCTTTCCTCCGGCAGCTATACGCTTTGGGTAAAAGGCGCCAACAACGACGGCGTATGGAGCGCGCCCGCGTCGATGCGCATCGTTATCCAGCCGCCGTTCTGGCGCACCTGGTGGGCGTATTGCGGGTATGCGGCCCTGCTGGCGCTGCTGTTCTTCGCCCTTACCCGCTACTTCTTTTTACAGGCATTGCTGCGGAAGGAAGAAGACCTGCACCAGGTGAAGCTCAACTTCTTCACCCATGTGTCCCACGAGATACGCACCCACCTCACGCTGCTGATGGCGCCGGTGGAAAAGATGATCGATACGCTGAAACGCGACGACCCGATGCAGCAGCAGCTTTCGGCGGTGCGTAATAATGCGGACAGGCTACTGAAGCTCGTCAGCGAGCTGATGGACTTCCGCAAGGCGGAAACGAATCATCTCAGGCTGCAGGTAGCCGGGCAGGACCTCATACCGTTCCTCCGGGAGATTTACGACAGCTTCAGGGAGCTTTCGCAAAGCAGGCGGATCAACGCGACTTTCACGCACGATATGCCGGAGGCGCCCGCGTGCTTCGACCGAGAGCAGCTGGACAAAGTGTTCTTCAACCTGCTCAGCAACGCCTTTAAATTCACGCCGGAAGGCGGGCGCATCAGCCTGCACGCGGCGCAGCATAAAAACGGCTACGTTATAACGGTAACGGATAACGGCCGCGGCATCGCGCCGGAATACCTCGGCAAGCTGTTCACCAATTTTTTCCAGGTGGCCGATCATGGTTTGCAGAATACGGGGTACGGCATCGGGCTGGCTTTGTCGAAGAATATCGTGGAGCTGCACAAAGGCACGCTGACGGTGGAAAGCGAACCGCCGGCGGACGGAAAGGAAGGGCGCACCTGTTTCACCGTCACGCTGCAGCAGGGCAGCACGCATTTTAAAGGCACGCCCCATGTGATAGTGAAAAACGAAGTGAAGAAAACGCCCGTCCCGCCCGTAACAACAACCATGCAGGAAGAAACCCGGCCACTGACAATACATATCGTGGAAGACAACCCCGGGATCCGCGAGCTGGTGCGGCAAACCTTTAGCGGCTATACCGTGCTGGAAAGCGAAAACGGGGCCGACGGCCTCGCGCTGGCTACCGTGCAGATACCGGATATCGTGATCAGCGACGTAATGATGCCGGAAATGGACGGCCTGCGTTTTTGTTACCTCCTGAAAACGGACGAACGCACCAGCCACATCCCCGTGATACTGCTCACCGCCAAAAGCTCGCAGGAAGATCATGTAAGCGGGCTCGAAACCGGGGCGGACCTGTATCTCACCAAACCGTTCAGCACGCGCGTGCTGGAGCTGAATGTACGCAACCTGCTGGCTTCCAGGGAAAAAATGCGACGCAAATACGGCCATTCGCTGCAAACGCAGGCGCCCGCCGCCGCCCTGCCCAACCCGCTTGACGGCGCCTTTCTTGAAAAGCTGTCGCAGCTGGTGCACGAGCATATGGACGATCCCGCCTTTGGCGTGGACATGCTCGCGAGGAAAGTCGCAATGAGCCAGCCTGTATTGTATAAAAAGCTGAAGGCGCTCACCAATATGTCCGTGAACGACTTTGTAAAATCCATCCGTCTCCGCAAGGCGGCCGAGCTGATCCGGAAAAAACAGCATACCGTATATGAAGTGGCGTACATGGTGGGGTACAACGACAGGAAATATTTCAGCAGGGAGTTCAAAAAACAGTTCGGCAAAACCCCTACCGAGTACGCCGGGGAACCCGGATTATAAATTTCCCCCCTTTTAATCGGAAAATTCCCCCTCCCGGCCCGCGGCGTTTGTTAGATTTGTTTGTGCGGGAGAAAATTCAGGTACCCAAAATAAAATTCCACCAAAATCAAACGACTATGAAACGCTCATTGCTACTCCTTGCTTTATGCTGCACCGCTTTTCTTGATTCCCTGGCCCAAACCGACTACACCCTGGTAATGGACCGCGTGCGCGCCCAGCTGCTGGCCTCGGCGGGCAATATCACCACGCTGGACAATAACGTGACCAATACTTTGGCTACGCTGCAAACCAACGGTTCCTGGCCGGACGTCAATTATGCCTACAGCTCCACCACTTACACGGCCGACACCCACATCAACCGGGTAAAGAGCTTTGCGCTGGCGTACACCCATACCGGCAGCAGCTATTATCACGACTCCACCCTGTTCGACGCCATTACGCGCAGCCTGCAGTACTGGAACACCTCCGATCCGCAAAGCTGGAACTGGTACCACAACCAGATATCCAACCCGCAGCGGCTCGGCGAGATCCTGATCCTGCTGTACATCGCGCCCGATACGCTTACCACGGCTCTCCGCGACGACCTGCTGGCGCAGATGGACCGCGGCAACCCCGCAGCGCAGACCGGCGCCAACAAAATGGATGTGGCCGCGCATTTTATTTACCGCGCCTGTCTCACGGCCAACGCCACGCTCATGAGCGACAACGTCGCGCAGATGTTCCAGCCTATCACCCTTACCACCTCCGAAGGCATTCAGCCCGACCTGAGCTACCAGCAGCACGGCACGCAGCTGTACATTTTCGGTTACGGCTCGGTGCTGGTGGACGGCGAGATCAAGTTCGCCACTTACCTGGACGGTACGCCCTGGGCGCTTTCAGGCACCAAGCTGGCGCTCTTCAGCGATTTTGTGCGCAAGGGGTATACAAAGGTCATGCGGGCGAAATACATCGACTTCAGCGTGAACGGGCGGAGCATCAGCCGCGCCAACAATATCTCGCAGGGCGGCGTCGCTTCGCAGCTCACCAAGCTGAAAGCCCTCGATCCTTCCAACCTGGCGGAATACAATAATATTATCGCGCGGGTGAACGGCAGCCAGCCGCCTTCGTACATGGTAACGCCGTCGCATACGCATTTCTGGCATTCCGACTACACCATCCATCACCGCCCCGGCTATTTCTTCGGCCTGCGCAACGTATCGCCCCGCACCTCCAAATCGGAGAACGGCAACGGCGAGAACCTCAAAGGCTATTATCTCTCCGAAGGCGCCACCAATATCGCCGTGAGCGGGTCGGAGTATTATAACATCTTCCCTGTTTGGGACTGGGCGCGCATACCCGGTACCACCGTGCCGTATATCACCACCTTCCCGCTGCGCGCTTCCTGGGGCGGCAATCACGGCACGGCAACGTTCTGCGGCGGCGTGTCCGACTCGCTGTACGGCGCCACCGCCCTGGCTTTTAACGATTACAACACGCAGGCCCGCAAAGCCTGGTTCTTTTTTGACGATGAAGTAGTGTGTTTGGGCGCCGATATAAAATCCACCGCTTCCCAGGCCATCAACACCACCGTGAACCAATGCCTGCTAAGCGGCAGTGTGACCGTTTTCGCCGGCGGCTCCCAAAGCACGCTCAGCACTGGTTCGCACAGCTACAACGGCAACCTGAAATGGGTATCGCACAACGGCATCGGTTATTATTTCCCGGCGGGCGGCAACCTGCACCTGAATAACCAATCGCAGTCCGGCACCTGGAAAAGCATCAACAACGGCGGCTCCACCACCACGCAGAACATGAACGTATTCAAGCTCTGGTTCGACCATGGCACCGCCCCCACCGGCGGCAGCTATGCGTATTACGTGCTGCCGGGGCAGAACATGGCTGCCTGGGACACCACGCAGATCCGCATCCAGTCCAACACCGCGGACGTGCAGGCGGTGCGGCACATGGGGCTGAACATCCGGCAGCTCGTGTTCTACAAAGCCGGCACCTTCACCATGGATTCCGTGACCGTCACCGTGGACAGGGCCTGCGTGCTGATGCTGAAAAATACGGACAGCACAAGCGTGACCGTTTCCGTCGCCGACCCGGCGCAGTCTTCCGGCACGCTGAACGTGTACCTCGATCTCCCCAACATCGCGCAGACAAGGCACCTGGAAGCCAGTCTGCCCTCCGGCACGCTGGCCGGCTCCACCGTCACTTATACCGTCAATAGCTCCACGCCCGTATACGATCCGCCTACCACCATTCCCGCTACCGCCGATGCCTATGTGCGCAACGGCACTTCCTACGCCGGCGTCAACTATGGTTCGGCCACTTCGCTGGTCATAAAAAAAGACGGCGTGGGTTATTCCCGCGAAACGTTCTTCAAGTTCGACGTGTCCGCCCTGCCATCCAATACGGACGGCGTGAAGCTGCGGCTGTACGTGAACTACGCGAACACAGGCGTGACTTCCGTGCCCTGGATCGCGCAGTACGTGAGCAACGACAGCTGGACGGAAACCGGCATCAACTGGAACAATATGCCCATCGCGACGTCCAACATCGATACGGTGCAGGGCATGGCCGCGGGCAATTACGCCGAATGGGACGTGACGGATATTGCGCTCTCGGAAAAATCCGGCGACGGCACGCTTTCGCTGAAGGTAGTGTCTAACGGTACCGGCAGTACGACGGACGCGTCCTTCAGCTCGAAAGAAACCGGCAATACGGCGCTGCGGCCGGTGCTGGAATACACCACGGGCTCGTCTTTGCTGCGCAAGATACCGCCTCCGGCCGTGGAAAAGTCAGCCGTTACCCATACAAAAGTATTCCCCGTGCCCGCGGGAAATTTCCTACGCGTGCAAACGGACCGCGTGTATGATAAAGCCGAGCTGCGCGACGTTTCGGGGCGTGTGGTGAGGCTGCTGGTGCTGGAGGGGCAGCAGCAGTTCGAGATCGACATGCAGCAGCTGCCGCCGGGCGTATACATGCTGCAGCTGAGCGGGCCGAAAGGGAAGGAATCGAAGCAGGTGGTGAAGATGTAAATATTAAAAAAGCCTGCCGGAAATTGGCAGGCTTTTTTCTTTGTAAACGCAAATGTATGGGACCCCGGCAATTTCCATCCTGTAATGCCAAAATCTGAAGACTTTCTGAATAAACTATCTCATCAATATTTTTTTATCCTCCACAACCCAATACCAGCAAGCATTTCAAAAAATATCGCCGATTTTCAAAAAAAATATTCTCACGGCTTTTGTTGACTTTCTGATCAATTTGTTTTTAAATTCGTCGCAACAGAAATCATCCACCTTTCCTTGCTGTAAGGAATCGTAAATAGGCATTATAGTTTCAACCGGAATATAATTTTTATTTATTAATCTTAATTAGCAATGACAGTCAGTCGTGAAAAATTTCAGCGCTTGATCAGGCTGAGTTCGAGTTTCTCTCTCTGTTTTATTCTTTCGATATTTTTTTGCGGCCGGCAAAGCCTGGCACAAGCCGCCAAACAGGCGAAACCGGCCACGCCCGCATTTTCGGTCCGGCTGATGAACATCGAGGCGGCGGACAACGCCAAGTTCACCTACAATGCCAAGCTGCGGAACGACGCTTCGTCGCCGCGCGTCTTCCGTCTCTCCATGCAGCTGCCTGAAGGCTGGAGCAACACTTTCAGGGTGGAAGGCATAACGGTTACGTCCGTGCGCATCGACGCCGGCGTTACGCAGGACATCGCCATCGACGTGCATCCGGCGATCTCCGTAAAACCGGGAAAATATAATATACCCGCCACCGCCGTGTCCGACAACGATTCGCTGAAGCTGGAGCTGGAGGCCGTGGTAAAGGGTGCTTACAAGCTGTCGCTTTCCACGCCTGACGGGCGGCTGAGCGACGATGTTACTGAAGGCAAGCGGAAAGAGATCCACCTGATCGTGAAAAACACCGGCACCATCGCGCTGGACAAGGTGGATCTCTCCGCCCAAACGCCCCCGCAATGGCAGGCCTCTTTCGCGCCCGCCTCCATCGAGCGGCTGGAGCCCGGCAAACAATCCGAAGTGATCGCCACGCTTACCGTTCCCGACAAAACCATTGCGGGAGATTATGTGACCACCTTCACGGCAAAAAATTCAGACGCCACATCGGAAGCGGTTTTCCGCATGACCGTAAAAACTTCCGTGCTCACCGGCTGGCTCGGCGTGCTGATCATCCTGCTGGCGCTGGGCGCCGTGTATTACCTTATCCGTAAATATGGAAGGAGGTAACGATGGAAGGACCTATCATTGAAATGCGTGGGCTGACGAAGTACTACGGCTCGTTGAAGGCCGTGGACGATCTCGACCTGTCCATCGGGAAAGGCGAGATATTCGGCCTGCTCGGCCCGAACGGCGCGGGCAAATCCACTACGATACTGATGCTGCTTGGTCTTACGGAACCTTCCGCGGGCGAGGCGCGCATCTGCGGGATGGATGCGTCGCGCAATCCCATCAGCGTAAAAAAGAAAGTCGGGTATATGCCGGACAACGTGGGGTTTTACAACGACCTCACCGCGCTGGAGAACCTCGCGTACATCGGGCGGCTGAACGGGTTGCCAGAGGCGGCGGTAAAAGACCTTGCGAAAGAAATGCTGGTGGAAGTAGGGCTGGAAGACGCGATGCATAAAAAGGCCGGGCAGTTCTCGCGCGGCATGAAGCAGCGGCTGGGGCTTGCCGACGTGCTTATCAAACAACCGGAAGTCGTGATACTCGACGAGCCCACGCTCGGCATCGATCCCGCGGGTGTAAAGGATTTCCTGGAACTCATCATGCAGCTCAACCAGCGGCAGGGACTTACCATCCTGCTTTCTTCGCATCACCTTCACCAGGTGCAGCAGGTGTGCAGCCGCGTGGGAATATTCGTGGGCGGCCGCTTGCTGGCCGAAGGCGATATCAGCTCGCTGGCGGCTTCGCTTTTCCAGACGGCGCCTTACGTGGTGGAAATAACATTGCGCACCGCCCCCGCCGGGCCCGGCGCATTGGAGCAGGAAGCATTAAAACTTCCCGCGGTAAAAAAAGCGGTCTGCAAAGGCAACGTAGTGGAGATAGCGGGAGACGAAGACATTACGCCGGAAATCGTGCGTTTCTTTGTCAACGGGCAATTCGACGTAACCGGCGTGCAGCGGAAGAACTACGGGCTCGATGAGATCTATCACCGGTATTTTGAAAACAACTTAAAGGAAAATACTTCTAATGAAAAGTCAAGCGGCCTTTTTCAACGGTCTTTTTTCGGCAGGTTTAAAACGCGCTGAGCGGCCGCAAAAAGCGGTGTCGCCCTTTTTTGTGATCGTACGGAAAGAAGTGTCGGACCAGGTGCGCAGCTGGCGGTTCATTATACTGGCCGGGCTGATACTGCTTACCTTTTTTGGTTCGATGTCCGTTTCCATCGCCAACATCAAAAGCGCCGTATCGGACGCCGGCGATCCGGACAGCATTTTCCTGTACCTGAAGCTGCTCACGGTTACAGGCGGTTCGCTGCCCGCCTTTCATGTGTTCATCGGCTTTCTCGGGCCTTTGCTCGGCATTGCCATGGGCTTCGACGCGATCAATTCCGAACAGTCGAACGGCACGCTCATCCGCATCATGGCGCAGCCCGTGTACCGCGATTTCCTGCTTACCGCAAAATTCACCGCGTCGCTGATCGTGATCAGCACGCTGTTCCTGTCGCTCAGCCTGCTGATGATCGGCGGCGGGCTCATCATCACCGGCGTGCGGATGGAGCCTTCGGAATTTGTGCGCATCTTTTGTTTTACTTTGCTGAGCATCGTTTACGTCGCTTTCTGGCTGAACCTCGCCATACTGCTGTCCGTAAAGTTCAGGCAAACCGCCACTTCCGCGCTCACGGCCATCGCCATCTGGCTGTTCTTCACCGTATTCTACCAGATACTGCTCAACCTCGTGATCAGCGCATTGCTGCCCGACCCGAGGATGCTCACGCCCGGGCAGGTGCTTTCGTATAACAACGTGATCATGACCTTCCTGCGGTTCGTGCCCAGCCAGCTGTACGCGGACGCCACCACTACCCTGCTGATGCCGTCCGTGCGCAGCCTCGGCCCGCTTACGATGGAGCAAATGGCCGGCGCCAT
>CBINIO010000106.1:0-10814 GCA_966250725.1 uncultured Chitinophaga sp. | reverse complement strand
GGCATTTATTACGGCACCACCAAGGACGTATATTTCAAAAAGGAAGTAGTGGTGATAGATCCCGGCTTTACGCTCAGCACGGATACCCTGCTGTACAACAGCCTTTCCAAAATAGCCACCATCCTCGCTCCCACTACTATCAACGACGGAAAGATGACCATGTACGTCACTTCCGGTTATTATAACACCGATATGGGCTATGGCAGCTTCGCGGAGCGGCCTACCATCGAGGACAGCACCAACACTTTCACCGCCAACGAAATAACGACGGACAGGGTGTCCGGCATTTCCGTGGCCACCGGCAACATGATATGGCGCGATACCGCGCAGAAAGTGGCCGTGCTGGCGAATTACGGCATCGTGAACCAGCATGTAAAAACCGTGCTGGCTACGCAGAAGCCGGTGATGCTGCTGGAAGGGAAGGACGATACGCTTTTCGTAGCGGCGGACACGTTATTCTCCGGCATCGTGCCCATCCTGAAAGATTCCGCGGCGCTCGCGGAAGACAGCGCCCGCATCGCGCGCGGCGACACGCTGAACGCGCCAAAATCCGACACCGCGGAGAAACGTTTTATCATCGCCTATCACAAAGTGAAGATATTTTCCGATTCGCTGCAGGGCGTGGCGGACAGCGTGTATTATTCCGGCGTGGACTCCATCTTCCGCCTTTACCGCGACCCCGTGCTGTGGGCCAATAACAACCAGCTCACGGGAGACACCATCTTCCTGTTCACCAAAAACCAGAAAGCCGACAGGCTGCTGCTGGACCAGAACGCGCTGATCGTGAACAGCCCCGGGCCCGGCATGTACAACCAGATCAAAGGCAATACCATCCTGGGTTATTTCGGCGACGAAAAGCTGGATTCCATGTACGTGAACGGGAACGCGGAAAATATCTATTACGTGCAGGACGACGACAGCGCGTTCGTCAGCATCAACCGCCTGCTGTCCGCCAATACCCGCGTTTATTTCGAGAACGGCGAGCTGGAAAGGATCGTGTTCGTGAAAGAACCCGAAGCCACCATGTACCCTTTCACCCAGATGCCCGAAGACCAGAAGCTGCTGCCCGGTTTCAAATGGGTCATCGAACGGAAGCCCAAATCAAAATACGAGCTGATCGGCCAGTAATTTTTTCACCTAAATTTTTTCAATGAGTATAAAGCAGACCCTCAGGACACGCGTGATCTCCCCTATTTTTCAATTCCTGAAAGACAGCCGCGCAGTCGGCATCACCCTGATCGTTTGTACCGCCGTTTCCCTGATCATTGCCAATTCTCCCTGGCAGGAGCCGTACATTTCCTTTTTCACCCGGCTCTTCGATCCCGCGGGCGGGCACCATTACGATTTCCACGGGCTGCACCTGCCCAACTCCTGGCTGCTCTGGATCAACGACGGGTTTATGGCGCTGTTCTTTTTCCTGGTGGGCATGGAAATAAAAAGAGAGCTTACTACCGGCGAGCTTGCGTCCATCCGGAAATCCATGCTGCCGGTGCTGGCCGCCGTGGGCGGTATGCTGGCGCCCGCGCTCATTTACACGATATTCAACGGCAATACGGCATTCGGCCATGGCTGGGGTATTCCGATGGCCACGGACATCGCGTTCTCGCTCGGCATCCTTTCGCTGCTGGGCAACCGCGTGCCGCTCACGCTGAAGATATTCCTCACCGCGCTCGCCATCATCGACGATCTCGGCGCGATACTCACCATCGCCATTTTTTATACGGACGAGCTGCATACCACGTACCTGTACGCCGGGGCGGGCATCTTCGCCTTGCTGCTGCTGCTCAATTTCCTTAAAGTAAAAAGGCTGCTGTTTTATTTTGTGCCCGGCATCGTGCTGTGGTACTGCATTTTCAATTCCGGCATCCACGCCACCATCGCGGGCGTGCTGCTGGCCTTCTGCATGCCGCTGGACAAGATCGATTCGCTGGAACATAACCTGCACGACCCTGTGAATTTTCTCATCATGCCGATATTCGCTCTCGCCAACACGGCCATCGTGTTCCCCGCGGACATGCTGAGCGCTTTTTCGCACTCCGTCAGTTTTGGCGTGATGGCGGGGCTGGTGCTGGGGAAACCCCTGGGCATCTTCCTCTTCAGCTATCTGGCGGTGAAGCTAAAGCTCGCCAGCATGCCGGCAAATACCAGCTGGAAGCAGCTCTGGGGCGTGGGCATGATCGCCGGGGTCGGTTTTACCATGAGCATCTTTATCGCCACGCTTGCTTTCAAGGAAGCGGAAACGCAGGTGGTGTCCATCATGTCCATCATCGCCGCATCCGTAACGGCGGCCATTGCCGGGTTTATTTTTTTGCGGTCATTATCGGCCCGTCAAAATAAAATGGCCGCATAGCCGTTTTTCAAGCAGCCTGACATTTAACCGGATACCCTGCTGTCGCCGCCTTTGGCATTGTTATTGCAAATATCTAATCGCATGAAATATCGCATCATTGCCGCTATGCTGGCTTTTGGGCTTGCCATGGACGCAAGCGCGCAGCAGGCGGCCGGACAAAAAGGGCAGATCGAAGCAGGCGTAAGGGTCGGTTTGCCGCTGGGCGTTACAGGAAGGTATTTTTTTACGGACCGCTCCGCCGCGGAAGGAATCGTGGCCCTTTACAACAAAACGTTTTCCGTTACCGGGCTGTACCAGTATCACTGGGACCTTTCAGCCCTTACCGTGGAGGGCTTCGGCTGGTACGCCGGCGGGGGCGCGCATCTCGGCACGCGGGAAATAGACGGCAGCCAGCGTTTCCTTGCGGGCGTGGACGGTATTGCGGGCATCAATTACAATTTCCCGGCCATACCGCTCAACCTTTCGCTCGACTGGAAACCGGCCATTCATTTCAACACCTCTCCCAACCTGGCGGACTTCGCCGTATCCGCGCGATACCGTTTCGGCTGGAAGAAATAAATACACCTGACTAATTAAAGACGAACATATGAAAAGGATCATGTTGCTCTTCGGAGTGCTTTCACTGATGGCCTTAACGGCAAACGCACAGCGCAGAACGTCCGGCGGCTCGCCCGGGGATTACAACACCGCGCTGGGCTTAAGGGTCAATCCCTGGCTCGCAGGTTTCACCGTAAAACACTTCATCCAGGGGCCGCACGCAATCGAAGGCATCGTACATCATTATTTTGAGAACGGCGACGACGCCTCCAACGTAACCTTCACCGGCCTGTACGAATACCACTGGAACGTATTCGGCAAATCCGAATGGAACATGTACGCCGGCGGCGGCGCGCATATCGGCTTCTGGCGGGATTATTACTGGGACGGCGACGGCCGCCGCAGGAACGACGGCACCGACGTTGCCGTGGGGCTCGACGGTATCTTCGGCGTGGAATACACGTTCAAGAACATTCCCCTGAACCTCAGCGCCGACCTCAAGCCGTATGTAAACTTCAACGGTTACAACGACTTCCTCGGCGAACAGATCGGCGGTTTTTCCGTACGGTATACGTTCAAATAAGCCGGATCGTCAAAACTTTCAGGCGGCCGCTCCGTACCGGGGCAGCCGCTTTTTTATTATCTTGAGAAGGTATGAAGATACTTTCCGCACAGCAGATCCGCGAGGCGGACGCCTATACGATCGCACACGAGCCGGTCAGCAGCGTATTGCTGATGGAGCGCGCCGCCATGGAATGCGCGGGATGGATGGTGCATACCTTTGGCGAAACGCCGCCGCCCTGCTACATTTTCTGCGGCATGGGGAACAATGGCGGCGACGGGCTGGTGATCGCGCGCAAGCTGCAGGAGCAGGGCTTTGCGGTGCAGGCCTGGCTGGTGCATACGTCAGCCGCCCCGTCCGCGGACAATGCGGCCAACCAGCCGTATTTCCCCGAGCTGCAGCATATCCACGCGCTGGCGGAATTCCCTCCGCTGGAAGCGCCCGGCATTCTCGTGGACGCGCTGTTCGGCACCGGTCTCAACCGCCCCGTGGAAGGATGGGTGGCCGGTATCATCCACCGGATCAACGACCAGCGGCACCGGCATACCGTCGTTTCCATCGACATGCCTTCGGGGATGATGGCGGATGTTTCGTCCGTACGCTTTCCGTGTGTGCATGCCCGTTATACCCTCACTTTCGAGTTTTACAAACTGGCGTTCATGATGCCGGAGAACGGTGAGCGCGCGGGGCAGGTGGAAGTGTTGAAGATCGGCATCCACCCGGCGTTCGCGGAGCAGGTGCAGACCGGATACCACCTCACCGACCCGGGCGTGATACGCACGGTTTACCGGCCGCGCGATCCTTTTTCGCATAAAGGCACTTACGGGCATGCTTTGATAGTGGCGGGAAGTTACGGGAAGATGGGCGCGGCTTTGCTGGCCACGCGCGCCTGTCTGAAAGCCGGCGCCGGTCTTGTAACCGCGTATATCCCGCGCTGCGGCTACGAGATCATGCAGACCGCCGTACCGGAGGCCATGTGCCTGACGGAAGACTCCGCGCATCACTCCTCTCATTTCGACGAGGCGTTCAGGCTGCGCCAGGCGCCGGATTATGCGGCCATCGGCATCGGGCCGGGCATGGGCACGGAGAACGCCACGGCCAAGGCGCTGGAACGTTTGCTGCAGGCTTATCACAAGCCGGTGGTGCTGGATGCGGACGCGTTGAATATCGTGGGGAAGTACCCCGCGTTATTGCCCCTGATCCCCAAAGATTCTATCCTTACCCCCCACCCCAAAGAGTTTGAACGCCTCTTCGGCCCTACGGACGACCATTTCGGGCGGCTGGCGCTGCTTGCCCGCAAGGCGCGGGAGCTGCAGCTTTACATCCTGCTGAAAGGGCGGTACAGCGCCATGGCTTGTCCTGACGGCGCCGTATATTTTAATCCCACCGGCAACCCCGGCATGGCGACCGCCGGCGCGGGCGATGTGCTGACCGGCATACTGACCGGCCTGCTGAGCCAGGGGTACGCGCCAAAAGCCGCGCTGCTGCTGGGCGCGTGGCTGCACGGGCTGGCGGGCGACCTGGCGGCGGACGATCTTTCGGAAGAAGCCCTGGTGGCGGAAGATATCGTGCATTACCTGGGGCAGGCGTACCTCGGCATCCGGCAATAGAAGTGTCCATAATACGCTTAAACTGAATAATTCCGGCACTAGTAAAATAAATCCCAATACATTATCTTCGTCAACCTTATAAATTTAAAAAGGCTTCAAAAAGTATGAGTATAGTTTACGTTATTCCTCTGTTCGGACTGATCGCACTGTTATTCACCGCAATCCAGAGCGCCTGGGTCACCCGCCAGGACGCGGGCAATGAGCGAATGCAGGTCATTGCCAAACACATCGCGGAAGGCGCCATGGCCTTCCTGAAGGCTGAGTACAAGATCCTCACCTATTTCGTGATCATCGCGGCCCTGCTGCTGGGCTATATGGGCTATTCCCATGAAAATTCCGACTGGACGATCGCACTGGCCTTTATTATCGGCGCGGTATTTTCCGCATGCGCCGGCTTTATCGGCATGAAAATAGCCACCAAAGCCAATGTACGCACGGCGCACGCCGCGCGCACCAGCCTTTCCCGCGCGCTGAAAGTATCTTTCACCGGCGGTTCCGTGATGGGCATGGGCGTTGCGGGTCTCGCGGTGCTCGGGCTGGGCGGTCTGTTCATCATCCTGAAAGGATACTTCGGCGCGGAAGCCAATACGCAGGAGATGATCAAAACCATCGAAGTACTGACCGGCTTCTCGCTGGGTGCGGAAAGCATCGCGCTGTTCGCACGCGTGGGCGGAGGCATCTATACCAAAGCGGCCGACGTGGGCGCTGACCTGGTGGGTAAAGTGGAAGCGGGCATCCCCGAGGACGATCCACGCAACCCCGCCACCATCGCCGATAACGTGGGCGACAACGTAGGCGACGTAGCCGGCATGGGCGCCGACCTTTTCGGTTCTTACGTAGCCACCGTGCTCGCCACGATGGTGCTGGGCGTTGAAACCACTTCCTCCGACAACTTCGGCGGCCTGGCCCCCGTGCTGCTGCCGATGTTCATCGCAGGCATCGGTATCGTGCTGTCCATCATCGGCACCTTCTTCGTGCGCATCAGCGAAAGCAGCGGGCTGAGCACCGCCGCCGTGCAGCGCGCGCTGAACATGGGCAACTGGGGCTCCATCGTGCTCACCGCCATCGTATGTTATTTCGCCGTGAACTGGATACTGCCCCGGGACATGACCCTCCGCGGCCACGACTTCACCCGCGAAGGCGTATTTGGCGCCATCATCGTAGGCCTGGTGGTAGGCACCCTCATGAGCATCATCACGGAATATTATACCGCCATGGGCAAACGCCCGGTGAAATCCATCATCCGCCAGTCTTCCACCGGTCATGCCACCAACATCATCGGCGGCCTGGCAGTCGGCATGGAATCCACCATGCTCCCGATCCTCGTGCTGGCAGGCGGCATTTACGGCTCGTACGCGCTGGCCGGTCTTTACGGCGTAGCGATCGCAGCCGCGGGCATGATGGCAACCACCGCCATGCAGCTGGCTATCGACGCATTCGGTCCCATCGCTGACAACGCGGGCGGCATCGCGGAGATGAGCGAGCTGCCGAAAGAGGTGCGTGAAAAAACCGACATCCTCGACGCCGTGGGCAACACCACCGCCGCTACCGGTAAAGGTTTTGCCATCGCTTCCGCAGCGCTTACCGCGCTGGCGCTTTTCGCCGCTTATGTAGGCGTGGTAAAGGCGAACGGTTACGATCTCGAGGACGCGATCAATATCTATAAAGCTGACGTGCTCGCAGGCCTGTTCGTAGGCGCGATGATCCCGCTCATCTTCTCTTCCCTCGCCATCCGCGCGGTAGGCGAAGCCGCCATGAGCATGGTGGAAGAAGTACGCCGCCAGTTCCGCACCATTCCCGGCATCATGGAAGGCACCGGCCAGCCGGAATACGATAAATGCGTAGCCATTTCCACGGAAGCATCCATCAAAAAAATGCTGGTGCCCGGTGCTATCGCGCTGCTGGCGCCCATTCTGATGGGCTTTATTTTCGGGCCTGAAGTGCTCGGCGGTTTCCTCGCAGGCGCCACCGTGAGCGGCGTGCTGATGGGCATGTTCCAGAACAACGCCGGCGGCGCATGGGACAATGCCAAAAAATCCTTTGAAAAAGGCGTGGAGATCAACGGCGAGATCTATTACAAAAAATCAGAACCGCATAAAGCATCCGTAACCGGCGATACCGTAGGCGATCCTTTCAAAGACACCTCCGGCCCGTCCATGAACATCCTTATCAAGCTGATGTCCATCGTTTCGCTTGTAATCGCGCCTACGCTGGCCGAATTACACCGCAACACCATCGTGGTGGACGTACAGAAGGAAAAAGTGCAGGAAGTCGCAAAAAAGGCCGAAACAGCCCAAAAAACGACGGTGAATCTCTGATCCGAATTTATTGAAATAAGAAGCCGGCTGCGGGGATTTCCTGCAGCCGGCTTTTTTTGGGCAATCAATTCCTACCCCTTCATCTCCCGCGGGCTTTTCCCGTACTTTTTCCGGAACGCATTGCTGAAATGCTGAAGGGACGAATATCCCAGCGTGTCGGCGATGTCGGTGAAGGAAAGCTCTCCCTGGCGGATCAGTTCCCGGCTTTGCTCCAGCCGGTAATCGTTCAGGTAGCCGAACACCGTGTTGTCGAATATTTTTTTGAAGCCGTTCTTTAGTTTGAATTCGTTCAAACCGGCCTTGCGCGCCAGCTCCGGCAGCGAAAGCGGTTCCTGCGCATGCGCCAGCAGCAGGTCGCGGGCGTGGTAGATCCTTTCCTCGTCCGTGCGCGACAGCCTGCCGGTTTCCGGCGTGCGTTTCGATTCGGATTCTATCTGCTCGCATTGCAGGGCCAGCAGCTCGATGGCCTTCGACTGGAGGAACAATCTTTTTGAACCGCCTGTAAAGTGGCAGTGACGCACGTCTTCGATCACCTGCATCATCCGCGGGGTGATGTGATAACCGCGGGCGAGAAATACCGGGCGGTCGTTCGCCACGTTCTCCGCATAGCGGTCCAGCACGGCGCCGTTGTTGGCGGCCAGCTCCACGAACCTTTCCTTTACAAAGCCCAGTCCGAACATTTGCAGGTCCGCTTGCCGGTCGATCTGCACCAGCTCTTCCGACCCCGGGCTGTACACGATGTTATGCTGCCGGCTGGAGGTAACAAGATTGTCCACCGTTCCGCGGATATGCGCCGTTACTTCGCCTCGCAGCATAAAATGCATGCCGATGCGCCGCAGCGATTCGCTGCTTTCGATATGCAGCCGCTGGTGCACGGCGGCGCTGCCGAACCCCATCATTATGCCGTCAAAACAGAATTCCTTCATGTCGGCATTCCCGAAGCTGAATTCCATCCGGTGATGCTGCTCCACCAGCTCGGGTTTCATGAACGTTTCCGCGCTATACACGGTTTCGTCGTGGTAAAGAACGGAACGGTTATCGTCGGTGATCGTGAATGGCATAATAATCCGTTAAGTATAAATAATAATCCGCCTGGTATAAGCCGGTTTAGCCTTTGGGTGCGAATTTTGTGTGAAATTATTCAATTCAGGCACATGATCGGCATCTTCAAAACCAATATTGCTACACTGCACGACAAAAACCGGGTGATCGACGCGGTTTCAGGCCAGTTTGCCGCCACCGACTGCACGCTGGACCTCGAGGACTGCGACAAGGTGCTGCGCGTGATCTGCCAGCAGCTGGAAGAAGAGCATGTAGTCTCCTTCGTATGCAGCCTCGGTTTTCGTTGCGAGGTGCTGGACTGATTAAAATTGCACCGAAATCGCCGGATAAAACATGACGTTTGTCAGTCGCGCGTCCCCTATGCCAGGCGATTTATTTCTTTCCCGTAGGGGTATCCCGTATTTTGCACGTCATACATTCGGAAAACGGCGGAAACCATCCCCTTCGTTCCCTCATTCTACATACAAAAACCTGAAAACCAAATGAAAAGGATCGCAAACCGGCTTATGCCCTTTTGCCTGTTCATGCTGACAGCATTCAGTTCTCCGGCACAACAGCAACGTTTTACCATCAGCGGTTACGTGAAGGACGCCCAGTCCGGCGAGTCCCTCATCGGGATCTCCATCGGCAAACCGGGCACCGCCACCGGCACCGTCACCAACGAGTACGGCTTTTACTCCCTCACGCTGCCCGCCGGAACGCACGAGATCCGGTTTTCCTACATCGGCTACTCCGCCCAGCAGTTCAGCATCGACCTTACCGCCAACCAGCGGCGCGACATCAAGCTCGAAAAGGCCGACCGCCAGCTGAACGAAGTGGTGATCACCAGCCGGCAGCAGGAAAAGAACATCAATACGCTAAACACCAGCGTGAACAAGCTCGACATTTCAGAGATCAGGAAGCTGCCTACCCTTATGGGCGAGGTGGACGTGATCCGCACCATACAGACGCTCCCCGGCGTAAACACCGTGGGCGAAGGCGCGGCCAGCTTTAACGTGCGCGGCGGCAACGGCGACGAAAATCTTATCCTGCTGGACGAAGCGCCGGTGTACAATTCCAGCCACATGCTCGGTTTTTTCTCCGTGTTTAATCCCGATGCGGTAAAGAACATCAATCTCATCAAAGGCGGGTTCCCCGCCGAATACGGGGGAAGAACGGCTTCCGTGCTGGATATCAGGATGAAGGACGGGAACAATCAGAAGTTCGGCCTTACCGGCGGCATCGGCAACATCTTCAGCCGGCTGGCCGCGGAAGGGCCCCTGCAAAAAGACAAATCCTCCTTTATCGTGGCGGCGCGCCGTTCCTATATGGACGTGCTCATGAAACCTTTTCTGAAAGGCGATATGAAAGACACCAAGCTGTATTTCTACGATCTCACCGCCAAGGTGAACTTCAACCTCAACAAAAACAACAACCTGTTCGTCAGCACCTATTTCGGCCGCGACGTGTTCGGCTTTGGCAGCGAGGCCAATATGAACTGGGGCAACCATACCGCTTCCATCCGCTGGAACCACATCTTCAACAGCCGCCTCTTCCTCAACCTCACTACCTACTATACAAAATATGATTACAGCCTCGAGTTTAAGACCGACGAGGAAGAATCCGTGAAACAGGCGTTCAAATGGACCTCGAACATCATCAACTACGGCGTGAAACCGGCTTTCACCTATTACATCAACGCCAGCAACACCCTGCATTTCGGGGTACAGGGCACGTATTATACTTTCAAGCCGGGCACCGGCACCTCCCGTGAGGACGAACGCGAAACGCGCATCGTGCTCCGCGACAAAAACGCTTTGGAAGGCGCCGTATACCTCGATCACGAGCTGAAGATCGGCGACAAGTTCGGCATACAGTACGGGCTGCGTTACTCCGGCTTCCAATACCGCGGCAAAGGCACCGCTTATTATTATGCGGACACGGTGCCGGGCATACGAAAACGCCTGACCGGCTCGAAAGACTTTACCAGCGGGCAGAACATCGCCGATTACTACAACCTGGAACCACGGCTTTCCGCACGCTACGCCCTGAACGGCACTTCCGCCATCAAAGCGGCCTACAGCCGCAGCGCGCAATACATGCACCAGCTGAGCAACACCGCGTCCCCCACCCCGGTCGACATCTGGACGCCCGTGTCCAACAACGTAAAACCGCAGGTGACCGACCAGGTGACCGCCGGGTACTTCTACAGCGCCAGGGACAACAAGTTCGAGGCATCCGCCGAAGTGTTCTACAAAAGCATGCAGGACCAGCTGGACTTTATCGACAACGCCGAGCTTGACCTGAACCAGTACATCGAAGCAGACCTGCTCGCCGCGCAGGGCCGCGCTTACGGTCTTGAGCTGTATGTGAAAAAAGACATCGGCAACACTACC
>CBINIO010000105.1:0-10829 GCA_966250725.1 uncultured Chitinophaga sp. | reverse complement strand
GTCAGTTCCACGCCGATCTGTCCGCATGCGCCAACTACCAGTATCTTATCTTTTTTCATATGGGAGGTTCTATAGATTTGTGCCCAAATTTAGTTTCAACCGGCAATATTACCGGAATCGCCCTTACAAACAATGACAATACAATAACAAATTGCAGCCGCCGGTGTTGCGATTCGTAACCTGCCCATCAGCCTTAACCGGAAATAAGCTAATTTTGCGCCATGAAAAACCCGGAGCGATCCGTTTTTACCCATAAAAAGATCAAATAATTATAATGAAGACATTAAAAGCATTGTTCAAAGAACAGTACAATCCTGAGAACTTTTTCCTGATCGCGGGCCCCTGCGTGATCGAAGACGAAGCATTGGTGATGGGCGTGGCGGAAAAGGTGTCCGCCATCTGCAAAAGGCTGGGCATCCCTTACGTGTTCAAGGCATCGTACCGGAAGGCGAACCGCACCAGCATCAATTCCTTTACCGGCATCGGCGACGTGGAAGGGCTTGACCTGCTGCAAAAGGTGGGGCAAACGTTTAACCTCCCCGTTACCTCCGACATTCACTCCGCCGCGGAAGCCGCTATGGCGGCCGCTTTTGTGGACGTGCTGCAGATCCCCGCGTTTCTCTGCCGGCAGACGGACATCCTGCAGGCGGCGGCCGATACGGGCAAATTCGTGAACGTCAAGAAAGGGCAGTTCCTCAGCGGCGAATCCATGAAATTCGCGGTGGAAAAGATACAGCAGGCGGGCAACCAGCATGTGCTGCTCACGGAAAGGGGCACTACTTTCGGTTACCAGGACCTGGTGGTGGATTACCGCAACATCCCCGTGATGAAAGGCCACGGCGTGCCCGTGGTGATGGACTGCACCCACTCCCTGCAGCAGCCTAACCAGCCGGGCGGCGTTACCGGCGGCAACCCGAAAATGATCGGCACCATCGCCAAAGCGGCGATCGCCACCGGGGCGGACGGGCTGTTCATCGAAACCCACCCCGACCCTTCCTGCGCAAAATCCGACGGCGCCAACATGCTGCGCCTCGATCTGCTGGAACCCTTGCTGGAAGAGCTGGTTCGCATCCGTGAAGTGGTCGTGAAACACTAAAAGAATTATTCTCCATCAACAAGGCAGGGCCATTACCGGTTCTGCCTTTTTTGCTTTTAAATGTTCGGGATTTCCAGTAAATTCATACTACACAAAAACATAGCACCATGATTAATTTGCACCAATTAAAAGCAGGTGATATCGTATTGGCAAAGTTTGAAGAACAATTGTCCGAAGGCAAGGTGCTGGGACTCGATATTCCGGCGAACCAGGCTTGTGTATTGAACCAGGCTGACCAGGAGAACTGGTACGGCCCGGAAGACCTTTTCCCCATACCGCTCACCGGGGAGCAGCTGGTGAAATTAAAATTCAAAAAAGCGGAAGAGCCGCCGGTGAACGGCGACGGCCAGGCATGGGTCAGGGGCCCTTTCACCGTTGTGCTGCAGGATGGCGCGGACCCGCACACCGTGCTACACTACCGCGACGAAACCCGCAACATCGCCGGCAGCCTGATGGTACACGAACTGCAAAATCATTACCAGGGCATGACGCTCTTTCATCTCGAATAAAAAGAAATAAAAAGCCGCCCCGGATTCAGGGCGGCTTTTTCCTACCGGGCGCTTCTCTCTCACTTTTGTAACCGCACCGTATCGACCGTAGTCACTTGTCCGAGGGTGACGGTCACACCATCTTTCACAAACTTTTGGAACAACGTATCTACAGGAATGTAATGCAGCGAATAAGTGCCTGCGTCTATCCCGCGGATGGAATAACCGCCTGCGGAAGTGTAGGTGCTGGCAACGGTGTCCGTTCCGCTGATAGCCAGTACCGCCGTTTGCACGGTATCAGGCAGCACAAAACCTTTGATATTACCGCCAACCGCGGTTAAAACCGTGCGGATCACCGGTTTCAGGATGTATTTGCCGCTGTTGCCGGCCTCCACGATGGAGCGGGCCACGTCAAAATCAAGCGTGAGCTTGTTGATGATGCCGCTGATCACCGGCTGGTGAATGTTCAGCTTCAGGCCTGACTGCTGCGCGCTGGGCGTGGTAAGCATCAGTTTTTCACCGGTGTTGGTGATGATGTAGTTGTTGTCTCCCAGCACCAGCCTTATCTGGCTGAGCTTGCCTGAAGGGATCTGGGCATCGGCCAGCAGGGTGTCCTTGTCGTTCACGAGGTCCAGCAGGTTGTACATGCCCGCCTGCACGCCGGGCAGCGGGGCCCAGTTCTGGTCGTCGGCGTCGGATACGTTGAAACGGATCTCTTTTACGTCGATCCATACTTCCTTGTAATCGCCCGGGTCGTCCGTTAATGCAATCTGAAGACGGGCTGTTTCGGAGCCTTCGCTCCCGTTGGTGTCGCAGGAAGAAAATGCTGCGAGGCTGCCGAGCACAAGCGTGCCCAGGGCCAGGTTTTTCATTCTCGATTTCATATGCTTGATTGTAGTTAGCACAATGTGATTTATTTCACAGCTGTTAGATGCCAACCGTCGGGGAAAGTTTAACGGGACGTTAAAAAAATTTCGGGGAAGCGGGAACTAAAGGTAGCGGGCCGGGTTCCGGCGGGCGTTCATAATATAATTTTTGATGTTCATCCAGAAAGCGAGGATCATATACACGATCAGCGGGGAACCCATCGTGAGAAAAGTGGCATAAATAAAGAATAGCCGGATCCTGGAGGTGGCGATCCCCAGCTTGTTACCGAGGGCCGCACAAACACCAAAGGCCTTCCATTCTACAAAGTCTTTGATCTTGTTCATATCGGTCAGTAAAATTTGTCCATCGGGTATAAAATACCCCTCTTCATATATCAAATTTATTCCAATTCTGGCAAAATAGCAAAACAAATCTGCCCTTTGTGGTTCAGGCTTAACTTTAAAAACTTTACGAAAATGATTAACTTCGCCGTGCAATTTTTAACGTAATAGTTCTTAAATTATTTATTTCCATGGTGTTTGATATTGACATGATTAAAAAATTGTATGCGGCACTGCCGGGTAAAGTGGAAGCTACCCGCAAACTCTTAGGTCGCCCGCTTACACTGGCTGAAAAGATCTTATATGCTCACCTGTATGCCCCCGCCACCACTTCGTTCGAAAGAGGCAAATCCTACGTGGAATTCGCCCCGGACCGTGTGGCCATGCAGGACGCTACCGCGCAGATGGCCCTGCTGCAATTCATGACCTGCGGCCGCTCTTCCGTAGCCGTGCCCTCCACCGTTCACTGCGATCACCTCATCCAGGCGAAAACGGGCGCAGCGCAGGACCTGGCTACCGCTATCGACACCAACAAGGAAGTATACGATTTTCTCGCCTCCATCTCCGATAAATACGGCATCGGCTTCTGGAAACCCGGCGCCGGCATCATTCACCAGGTAGTGCTGGAAAACTACGCGTTCCCCGGCGGCCTGATGATCGGTACCGACTCCCACACCCCCAACGCGGGCGGTCTTGGCATGCTCGCCATCGGCGTAGGCGGCGCTGACGCCGTGGACGTAATGGCCGGCCTGGCATGGGAACTGAAAATGCCCAAGCTGATCGGCGTAAAACTTACCGGCAAACTCAGCGGCTGGTCCTCTCCTAAAGACGTGATCCTCCGCGTAGCCGGCATCCTCACCGTAAAAGGCGGCACCGGCTGCATCGTGGAATACTTCGGCGAAGGCGCGGACAGCCTGAGCGCTACCGGTAAAGGCACCATTTGCAACATGGGCGCAGAGATCGGCGCCACCTGCTCCGTATTCGCTTACGATACCAAAATGAGCGACTACCTGAAGATCACCAACCGCGCCGAAGTGGCCGCGCTGGCAGACGGCGTTCGCGAACACCTCCGCCCCGACGAGGCCGTATACGCCGATCCTTCCAAATACTACGACCAGGTGATCGAGATCAACCTCGACGAGCTGGAACCTTATGTGAACGGGCCTTTCACGCCGGACCTGGCATGGCCTATCTCCAAATTCGCGCAGGCGGTGAAGGAAAACAACTGGCCCGAAAAGCTGGAAGTGGCCCTGATCGGCTCCTGCACCAACTCCTCTTACGAAGACATCAGCCGTTCCGCTTCACTGGCGAAACAGGCGATCGATAAAAACCTGAAGGTACAGTCCGAGTTCACCATCACTCCCGGCTCCGAACTGGTGCGTTACACCATCGAAAGAGACGGTCTGCTGAACACGTTCGACCAGATCGGCGGCGTAGTGCTCGCCAACGCCTGCGGTCCCTGCATCGGCCAGTGGGCGCGCCACATAGACGATCCGAACCGCAAGAACTCCATCATCACGTCTTTCAACCGCAACTTCGCCAAACGTAACGACGGCCTCGCCTCTACCCACGCGTTCGTTGCTTCTCCCGAGATCGTGACCGCGCTGGCCATTGCAGGCAGCCTTTCCTTCAACCCCCTCACCGACACCCTGAAAAACCAGGACGGAAAGGACGTGAAACTCGACGAGCCCACCGGCTTTGAGCTTCCTCCCAAAGGCTTCGACGTAAAAGACGCCGGTTACCAGGCCCCCGCCGAAGACGGCAGCGGCGTGCAGGTGATCGTATCGCCCAGCTCCGACCGCCTCCAGCTGCTGGAAGCGTTCAAGGCATGGGAAGGCACCGATCTGAAAGGACTCAAGCTGCTGATCAAGGCAAAAGGCAAATGCACTACCGACCACATCTCCATGGCAGGCCCCTGGCTGAAATACCGCGGCCACCTGGACAATATCTCCAACAACATGCTCATTGGCGCGGTAAACGCGTACAACGACAAAACGGATACCGTTAAGAACCAGCTGACCGGCGAATACGGAGCAGTTCCCGCCACGCAGCGCGCTTACAAGGCCGCAGGCATCGGCTCCGTAGTAGTAGGCGACGAGAACTACGGCGAAGGCTCCAGCCGCGAGCACGCAGCCATGGAGCCCCGTCACCTCGGCGTTCGCGCGATACTCGTGAAATCTTTCGCGCGTATCCACGAAACCAACCTGAAAAAACAGGGCATGCTCGCGCTGACGTTCAACGATAAGGACGATTACGAAAAAGTACAGGAAGACGACAGCATCGACATCCTCGGGCTCACCGAATTCGCTCCCGGCAAATCGCTGACCGTAGTGCTCAACCACAAGGACGGCACAAAAGACAGCATCACCGTCAACCACACCTACAACGAACAGCAGATCGAATGGTTCAAGGCAGGCGGTGCGCTGAACGTGATCCGCGCGCAGTTCGCAGCTGCAAAGAAGAATTAATCCGGATTAATTCGATATAACGAAAAAGCCGCCCTGATCAGAGCGGCTTTTTTGTTGATGATAGCTTTTCTTACTTCCAGGTCTTTTCCCCTTTCTTCATTTTCTCGAGCGTCGCCATCAGCTCCGCGTTATTATTTGACAGCTTTACGGCTTTTTCCTGTACTGCGATGGCTTCGTCCTTTTTGCCGAGCTTGTAAAGAATGTTGGCGTAAGTGTCCATAAACGTCGGCTCGTCTCCTTTTGCCAGCGAGCGTTTGCTCCATTCCAGCGCCTCGGTTACGCAGTTCATGTCAGGGCAGTTCTCGAAAACCGTCCAGGCAAACTGGTTCAGCATCCGCGGGTCCGCATCCGCGCCATACTTTTTCATATAGGCGACTACGTTAACCTGGAAGGTGGCCCAGTCTTTGGTCATCATGCTGTAACGCACTTTGCCCATGGTTATCAATTCATCGGCATATTGCGGGTACTTTTCTTTCACGTTCTTTTCAATAGCGGGCCAGTCCGCGGTTACATCCGGGCGCATTACCTTTGAATAGATCTCTTCAGCGGAGGCAATCGCTTTTATTTTCGCGGCAGCTTTACCTTTTCCAAGCGCGGCGTCCACTTTTTCACCGTTTTTCATAAAGATGGTAAAGCCGGGATCTTTACTGGAAGTAGTGAATTTATCGAGGACTTTGATGTTCCCGGGAGTGGTAAGGTCTTTTTGCGTAGCGAGGTATTCAGCGGCGATCTTTGCGGCGTTCGCCTTGTCGTACACGTCCATTGCGTTCATAGCCATTACCCGCAGGTCTTCCGGTTTGCTTTTGCCTTCCTTGTACTTCGCCAGCTGCGTGTAATACTGCGTAGCGGGGTTGAAAGCTTTTTCGGATTTTGCGATAAATTCAGCCGCTTCGCCGCCGCCTACGACCCGGTGAACGATCTTGCCGTCCGGTGAAAAATAAAGGAAGGTCGGATAGGCGTTGATGCTGAAATCTTTTGCGATCATGGCCGCATCGGCATACCAGCTCCTGACATGCTCATTATCCCCTTCGGTTTTGTCCATCTGTACCTTTACGCTGATGAACTTCTCGTTGAAGAACCTGCCCATTTCCTCCCGGGGGAACACCTGCTCCGTCATATATTTACAAGGGCCGCACCAGGTGGTAAAGCAGTCTACAAATATGTATTTATTCTCGGCTTTGGCTTTTGCCATCACCTGCTTCCAGCTAAGCTCTTTTTCAAAATGCACGCCCTGCGCAAACGAAAATGCAGGCAGCATCAGGAGCATGAATAGTAGTTTTTTCATTGGTTTGTGTTTTTGACTTTTAATGATCTGTAATGGTTGAAATGCTAAGATAGATGAATAAGCGGTGATGGGGATTACCGTTCATCGAAAGGGGTTTTCAGATTAAAAGTATTTAATATATATGATGTAAAAAACACCAAGCAGTTTTTCCGTTTACGCAGCGCGCGTTATTTACGGTATTTTTCCAGGTAACGGAAATTGCAGATAAGAAAAATGATAAGCAGCAGGAAAGAATACGGCTGGAAAGGGATTTTAAGCGTCGTGAATGTCCACCAGTAAATAACAGGTGTAAAGGCCAGCACATTGAAGCAGCCAAGTAAGATGATCGCCAGGGTAAAACGTCTTCCTACCCGTGGGCTAAACCGTGCGATATAGACAATGATATTCGCCAAAACGAGCATCATCGCAACAATATGCCTCAGATCAAAATCATATACGCGGATAAGGACAAAAAAACAGGTGTAAAGCAAGGTAGCGGCTATGGCAGCCAACGGGATATAGGGGACTGATTTCTTTATCATCGATTTAAAATTAACACCAAAAGACAATATTATAACAAATATTTAACCCCGCTCTGGCCTGTTATTTGCAAATTTCACATGGAGTCATCATACCCATTGTTTAACCATGCACGCAGACGAGATCAAAAAATACTGGGAGCTGCTTGCAGACCGCAGCACCGCCGACGCGGACGCCTTCCGGCCCGCTATCGACCGTATTATCCGTCAATACAGCGGCAACGGCAGGCATTATCACAATCTCGAACATCTCAGCGACCTCCTTTGTTTCCAACAACAATTCGCACCCTTGATCATGGACAACGACAGCATGCTTTACGCCATCTTTTTCCACGACCTGGTGCACAGGGTCACCCGTAAAGACAACGAATTGAAAAGCGCCGAAGCCGCCGCCGCCTATCTCACATCGATCGGTTATCCCGACGACAAGGTCCAGAAGGTCTACCGGTTTATTATGGCTACGGCCGGTCACGAGAACCCGATGGCCGACCCCGATCTCGATTTCCTGCTGGACTTCGACCTGCACATCCTTGGCGCGCTGCCCGAGCGGTACGACCGCTACGCGAAGCAGATACGCCGGGAGTACGACATCTTCCCCGGTTTTATGTACCGCCGCGGCCGCAAAAAAGTGCTGCAGCATTTCCTGGCGCAGCCGGGCATTTACCACACCGCGGCGTTCCGCGAAAAGTACGAGCTAAAGGCAAGGGAAAATCTCGAACGGGAGCTGGAATCGCTTTGATCAGTACCCGAAAATTTTGGGGAGGAGCGGTTTTTTCAGTGTAAACCGTTTTACGAGGCTCACCCGGATGTTTCCGGTGCCGAAGGTCTGGTTGGTTTTGGCGACGGGTGTGGAACCGCGTGTGCCCATATCCGTATAATGCAATCCGAAATAATATTCGCTGGAATTATAGCCTGCGGCGAAACGGACGGTGTTGTTCAGCTGCCAGCCAAAACCGTTGTCGCGGGGGCGGCCGTCGCTGAAGCGGAATACCGTGCGGTTGGCCCCAACGCTTGCCGTCAGCGAGGCCGTTACAAAAAAGTGTTTCGCGATCACGAGCGTGTAGGCGTACCCGGCATTGACGGCGGCGTTCAGCTGAGAAGTGCGGGTGAACGGAAGTGCGTCGTAGAAACCGTCCTGCAAAGCCGTCATGGGCACCAGCGACGAATCGCCGCGCATTTCCCATATCAATATCTCGCCGCCCGCGATGAAGGAACCGGCGCTTTTTTTCTGGTATTCGTTCTGGAGGAATGCGGCGCGGTAGGAAAAACGTTCGTCGTTGAAAATGTACTGTATGGTGAGACCGAGGTCGCGGTTGATGATGTCCGGCCGGAAGGACACCGCTTTCTGCGGAAGGCCGTTACTGATCCTGCGGCCGGTTTCGGCGCGGTAGAATCCTTCATAATACTGGCCGTAAAAGTCCGCCACGAATTTCCGCAGGTACAGGTGCGCCTGGAGGTCGAGGAACTTTGTTTCGCCGTATTGCTCATCGTCGTCGTTGATAAAAGGAAGGTTCAGCGCGATGTTCACGCCCAGCCATTTGTAATTGAAGCCAAAACCGACGTTGTTGTTGGCATTGGGCCGGTATTGCACCACTTCGTCGATGTTATTGTCCCGCATGTTCCAATAAGTGTATTTGCGCGAGCCGAACAGCCGGACGGTGAGATCTTTCGTATGGTCCTCCACGTAGCCGCTGTCGTTCTGCGTAGCCAGCCGCTGCAGGATGGACCGGTCCTGCGCTTTGGCGGCGCCCGCGTACAGCAGGAGCACTGATATGCATGCTATCAGGGGTACTTTCATAAACAGTCTGTAGGTACGATAAATATACGATCAGTCCGGCAATTCGATCACTTCAAGGTTTTTGATGTCGCCATTGAGCAGTTCGAAGCGTACGAGCGTTTTTACTTTATGCCAGCCCTGTTTTCCGCAGGCGCCGGGGTTTATATGTAACAATTGTAATGCCGGATCGGGGACCACTTTCAGAATATGGGAATGCCCTGCTATAAAGAGTTTCGGGCGCTTCTGCTGAATGTATGGCTTTATTTCGGGCGTGTACCGGGGAGGATATCCCCCGATATTGGTCATCCACACTTTTACGCCTTCGCAGATAAACAGCGCGTGTTCCGGGTACCGGGCCCGCAGCTCGTGCCCGTCGATGTTGCCGTATACGGCCCTGAACGGTTTGAATGCTTCCATCCTGTCGGCCAGCTCGATGCTGCCGATATCGCCGGCATGCCATACCTGGTCTACATGCTCAAAATAATGGAACACTTTCGGGTGAAGGTAACCGTGCGTGTCAGACATCAAACCGATCTTCATCCTGCGAATGTAGAAAACTATCTGGTAAAATAATTCATCACGATCTCGAACACCAGCGAGGCCGCCAGCTTTGCGGTACGCTGGTCCTGGTCGAGGGAAGGGTTCAGCTCGGCGATGTCCGTGCCGGCCAGCTTGCCGCTGCGTAATACCGTTCTGAAGCAGTCGAGGAAAAGCGCGTCCGGCACGAGGCCGTTGTACGCCGTGGCGCTCACGCCGGGTGCGTAGGGGGCGGCGAACACGTCGAGGCAGGTGGTGAGGTAAATGCGGTCGGTGCGTTGAATAAATGCCTGGATGGCGCCTGTCAGCTGGTCGTGGTACTTTTGCTGGAAGAGCGATGCGGGCAGATATTCCGCGCCGAGGGATTCCGCCGTTTCGAATAGCTTTTGTGTGTTGCTGTGCTGTTGGATGCCCAGCGCGAGGTAATGGAACGGCATTTCCGCGGCCTGCCTTTCCCGCGCGATCTGCCAGAAGCCGGTGCCGGAGCTGGGGCCGTTCTCGTCAGGCTCGCGGAGGTCGAAATGCGCGTCAAAATTGATGATGCCGGTGTTTTCCCCGAAAAATTGCCGGATACCTTTTTCGTGGCCGTACGCGATCTCGTGACCGCCGCCGAAAAGCACGGGCATGTAACCGGATTCCAGTATATGGTTCACCGTAGCCGCCAGCGCGTCCTGTGCCATTTCGAGCTGGCGGTCTTCGCAGACGATATTGCCTGCGTCCGCCATTATGTGCCCGCTGAAATGAACGGGGAAGGCTGAACAGGCTTTTCTTAACGCTGCGGGGCCTTCGGCGGCGCCGGTCCTGCCTTTGTTGCGGCGTACGCCTTCGTCGGAGGCGAAGCCGAGGAATGCGATGCCTTTCTGGCCTTGGGATAATGCGGGTAGCGGGTCGCGGTCGAGGTTTACCGGTTGTACTACCTGGTGCCAGCGGAGAAGGGCGGGGTCTGAGCCGTCCGTTCTGCCGTGCCAGGTGTTTGTGGCGGGTTGCTGATAGTATGCGAGTGTCATGGGCGGTTGTTTTTTGTTGTTTTTTGGGGGAAGTTGTTTGTTTTTTTAGGTGTTAACACCTTCGGTGAAAGACTATCTCCGGGGAAGTTGTTTGTTTGAGAGGTGTTAACACCTTTAGCGAAATACGATCTCCAGGGAAAGCCACGTGTTTATAAGGTGTTAACACCTTCACCCCAAAAAAAATTCAAACCACCTCCCCGCCCTTCCAAACCATCACCGGCTTCATCCTCCCCTGGTAATACAATATCTCCCGGTAATCCCTGCAGGGGTACGCCTGCAAATCTGCCCCGCCACGAACGATCCCCAACGCCTTGTCCGCCCGGAACGTAAGCCCCGACAGCACTTCCGCCGTCGACAACTTCTCCGCCGCGCTCATCACCGCCGCCTGCATCAGCAGATCGCCCATCGGCGCGGATCCCGGGTTCCAATCACTGGCAATCGCTAC
>CBINIO010000104.1:0-10832 GCA_966250725.1 uncultured Chitinophaga sp. | reverse complement strand
GACGCTTAAACATATATTCTACGCAGGTTTCAGCGTGCTGCTGCTCGCGGCCGCCTCATCCTGCCGGAAATCCGAAACGCTCGACGTGGACATGTCGCGCTACAATGTCGACAATCCCGCGCCCACCGAGCTGGACAACTGGATCATGTCGAACCTCACCGACCCGTATAATATCCAGCTGGTGTACCGCTTTGAAAGGAGCTTCACCGATGTGGGCAAGGACATATCCCCCGTACAGCTCGACAAGGTGAAGCCCACCGCGGAGGCCATCCTCAACATATTCCTTAAAACATACGAGAAGGTGGCCGGCCCCGCGTTTATAAAAAAATATACGCCCAAACAGTTCGTGCTGTACGGTTCCCCTTCCTACAATTCCAACGGCAGCATGACGCTCGGCACCGCGGACGGCGGCCGCCGCGTGGTACTGTACGAGCTGAACGACCTCGACTTCACAAAGGCCCCGCAGGTGAGCCGCAAGATGCGCACCATCCATCACGAGTTTACGCATATCGTGAACCAGATGATCGCCATACCGCCTGAATTCAGACAGGTGACAAAAGCGGATTACAACGAGGACTGGACGGGCTCGGCCAATACGGCGGAACTGGCCGCCAGTCTCGGTTTTGTATCACGCTACGCGCGGAGCCAGTACACGGAGGATTTCGCGGAAATGACGGCGCACCTGCTCGTGGAAGGCCAGCTCTGGTTTGACGCGTATGCAAAAGCCGCCGGCCCCGGGGCGCAGGAAAAGCTGAAAAGAAAAGAAGCGCTCGTAGTGGACTATTTCAAGCAATATTTCAACATCAACTTCCGCGAGCTGCAATACGAAGTGGCGAAAGTGCTGGCAGAGAAATATAACGACGAAAGCAAATCCTTCCTGTACGCGATGCAGAACAACCTGCTCGCCAACCCGCTGGTGGTGAACTTCAACGATGGCGCGCACTACGCGGAATACGGCCAGTCCGAGGCGTTCAAGGAAGTATGGGACGCGGTGATCGATGGGCTGGGCGTAAACGGCCGCAAGCCTGTGTCTTTCAGCGTCGTGATCAAGTCGCCTGCGGTGATGCAGATCCAGCATAACTACACGAACGCTTCCGGCTCCAGCTTTTACGCCTGGTACGACTTTAACATCAACGTATCGCCGGAGGGCGACATCACGTTCGAATATTTCGACGCGGGCGAATCGGTGACGCAATATAACAACGGGCGGAATTCAGCGGTGAAAGCGGGTTTCAAGCCGTTCAGCGATTACCTGGAGGGGCATGTGTTCCGCGGCGACTGGATGCCATCGTCGGCAGGGCCGCTGAACTTCCTCAAGTTCGCAGGGTTTTATGTGAAAGACGACCCGGACAATTACTTCTATGGTAAATTCTAAACGAACAACGCATGAAAAAATTACTCTTTATACTTTCCGCGGTTTGCCTGGTGGCGGCCTGCAAAAAAGACCCGGCGCGGGTTTTTGAGGAAATGCCGGAAGAACGGATGTCCGCGCGGTTCGGCGAACTCCGTTCCGGCCTGCTCGTCGCAGAGCACGGCTGGAAGGCATCGCTGACCACGTCCAACAGCGGCGGTTACGGCTTCTATATGGATTTTGAACCGCAATCCGTGCTGATGGTGGCCGATCTCAACGACGAAACCGCCACTACTTCGAATACTTCCTCGTTTCGCATCAAATGGATCATGAACGCCACGCTGGTGTTCGATACCTACAATTACATCGCGATGCTGCAGGACCCAACGCCTTCGTCTTATGGCGGTATAGCGGGCTCCGGCCTGCAAAGCGACGTGGAATTCGAGTACCAGCGCACCAGCGGCGACACGATCGTGCTGCGCGGTTTTAAATACAAGAACGAGCTCATCCTCGTAAAAGCCACGTCTGAAGAAAAAGCCCGCTTCCTCGGCGACGGCTACAAAGCCAATATCGACGGGGTGGACGATTTTTTCGCCACGCATGAGAACAACTACGCCAGTTTTGACGGCATTGCCAATAAAGTGGAATTTGTACTCGACAAAAACCAGAAAAAGGCCAGCTTTCAATATGTGACCGAAGACGGAAGCGTGAAGCAGATAGCGGGGAAATACCATTATGAGGACGTGGGTATCCGCTTCGCCGCGGGTTTTGGCGTGAACGGCGTTGAATTTGTAAAGGCCGGCCTGGAAAACGGCGTGTTCGTATTGACCAGCAGCAAAGGCGACCGGTACGAGCTAAAACAGAACGACCTGCCTATTCTGCCCATGACGGCCTTGTTCGCCTACAACGGCACCTACCGCGAGCTATATGTAGGCAGCGGTTTGCCGGAGGGCGTCAATTCCGGCTTCAACGAGGCATATGAGGCCAGCGTCGCCAAATTTGCGGCGCTGAATCCGCCGCGCACGCTGGTGGACGTACGGTTCATTCTCGCCAACTCCACCACCGCCACCGTGACCACCCGGAACAATAACGGCTCCGTTACCTACACGGCCGTGGCTACGTTCAAATACACGTATGAAAACGGGATCATCACGCTGAGCAATCCTTCGTACGACGGCAACTGGTCCGCCCGCGCCACGCAGATGCGCGACATTCAGGAATTTTTCACCGATGGCGGCCCGTTCACGGTCGATTATGTAAAAAGTTCCGACCCGGCCGTTGTCAATCTCGGCGGGTTGTACCGGGTGGATGACAATACTTCGTTCTTTTACGGGACGTTGAGGAAATAAAGCCTGTTCTTTTATTAATATAGAACGCGCCGTGTTTTTTTACACGGCGCGTTTGTTTTTTTGGGGATGACGGATGAAGATCGTTACCACTGTTGCAGCGCCGCCGGTATTTTTTCTTTGAACCGCTCCAGTCCCGGCCCTTCCCGGTGAATCTGCACGCCCTCTTCCGAAAAACCGAAAACAGGGTAGGAGCCTTTTTCTCCGGCGGCAGCGGCGGCGGTAACGATGAACGGGATGTTCCGGCCGCGGGCGAATTGGATGGCTTTGTCCAGCGTGGTGATGGAGCCGTCCGGGTGGCCGCTGATGTTGCAGCTGGTGCAAAGCGGCGCGTTGTAGTTGCGGCCGTTCCATATCTCATCGGGCGGGTATTGGCTGAATGAATTTTCGATGCGGCGGAACAGCTCGCGTAGTACGCCGTTGAGCAGCAGGCCCTGGTGCGTGCCGCTGCGGATGGTTTTGGAATTGAAATTCTTTTCACGGAAGCGCATGCGGATAAAGCTGCCGGTCATGCCGCTGAATTGCCCGGTGCTGTTGAACTGCGCGGGCAGCGCGCCGGGCTGGGCCTGCGCGAGGAAGCGGTGCAGGCTGCCGATGGCGGTGCCGTAATTTTTTCCTTCCAGCCGCATTTTACAGGCGTCCAGCTGGTATGCGCCTTCCGCGGTGGGTGCGGCCATCAGCGCGAATACCGAGGGCAGCTGTATCAGTACCGGGTGGCGGTGAATGGTTTTCACGATCATATCCATCCCACCGGGCTGGCTGATATGGATCAGCGGAACGGGGGAAATGCGTGGTTTGATTCCGGGGTTGACTGTTTCCGGCAAATGGATCGTTTGCATAACGGCAGTTTTTTAAAACGGGAATGATCGCAAAGCTACCTGGCGTACCATTTTTGCGGGCGGCGTTTTAACGGAGAGGCGTTCCGGCTTTATGAAAGAGGGGAGCGGTTTAATACGCATCATTTATCCGATTCAGGAATGGAATATGATCTTACGGGAACGCTCGTAAAAGTTCTTATTGATAATCAATTAAATAGAAAGAAGCGACTACATTTTGATACCTAATTTTCAACATATGCGTCCCCTCGCGGAATACTTGTTCGGGTAAATTTGAGGCCTGATCCTTAAAAAGATCATCCACGGAAATATTTGAGAAACGAACATTATGAGATCCAGGCACCCTCTGCGCACAGCATTTTTTCCCATTTTATTTTTATTACCCATCCATCTTTCCGCCGGCGACCCGGTGAAATTCATCCGCGAAAAGGATGGCGTAACGGTATTCCCCGAAACCCGGTTTTCCGATGCAAGGGCCGTAAAATTGCAGGTGATCACCGGCAGGATCATCCGCGTAACGGCCTCGCCGGGAAAAGAGATACCGGCGCGCAAAAGCCTCATCACGGTTTACGACACGCCGCCTCCTGATTTCACCCTCACCGAAAGCGCCGATCAGCTCACGGTACGAACGTCCGACCTCACGGCCACCGTCACACTGGCAACCGGCGCGGTTTCTTTTTCGGACAAGGACGGCAACCGCCTGCTGGCCGAAAGACCCTATAACGGCAGAGCTTTGCAGCCAGCGGTATTCGAAGGCCGGACGGCCTACGGCATCACCCAAACCTTCGAAACCACCGAAGGCGATGCGTATTACGGCCTCGGTCAGCACCAGGACGATGTGTTTAATTATGACGGCCGCCAGGTTTTTCTCTTTCAGAACAATACCGAAGTGGCCGTGCCCTTTTTGATCAGCCGCAAAAACTACGGCATACTCTGGGACAATTATTCCCTCACCACCGCAGGCGACACCCGCGAATACCTGCCGCTCTCGCGCCTGCAGCTCTTTTCCGCCAAAGGCGAGCGCGGCTGGCTTACCGCATCGTACAGCAACGACCGGCATCATCCCGGGAATGTCGCTTTCACCCGCGCGGAATCTTCCATCGACTACCCTTATCTCGACGATACCAAAAAGAACCTGCCTTCCGCATTCACCCCGCAAACCGGCGTGCTCGTGTGGGAAGGCGCCATCGCCTCTGATTTCAACGGGCGGCATATACTGCGTTTCACGTATGGCGGTTACCTGAAAGTTTGGGTGAACGGCAAGCTGCTGGCCGACAAATGGCGGCAGGCCTGGAACCCCGGCACCGCGCTGCTGGACGTGGATATGCGGAAAGACGAAAAATATCCCATCAGGATCGAGTGGACGCCCGACGGCGACGCCTCGTATATCAGCGCAAAATGGATCAACCCGCTGCCGGAAAAAGACCGCAACACTTTTTCCTTCCGGTCCGAAGCGGGCCAGCTGCTGGACTATTATTTTATCCACGGCCGGAACATGGATGAAGTGATCAGCGGTTACCGCCATCTTACGGGGAAAGCGCCGATCGTTCCCAAATGGGCGATGGGCTTCTGGCAAAGCCGCGAACGCTACAAAACGCAGAACGAGCTGCTGCAGGCCGTTGCGGAATACAGGAAACGGAAACTGCCGCTGGATAATATCGTGCTGGACTGGAGCTACTGGAAAGAAGACGCCTGGGGCAGCCAGGAGTTCGATCCCGCGCGATTCCCGTCGCCGGACAGTATGATCCATACGCTTCATCACCGCTATCACACGCATTTTATGATCTCCGTCTGGCCCAAGTTTTACGAGGGCATCGAGGCGTACCGCGCGTTTGAGAAGCAGGGCTGGCTTTACCGCCGCAACATTGCCGACCGGCAGCGCGACTGGATAGGCAAGGGATACGTGTCCACCTTTTACGACGCCTTCAACGAAAACGCGCGCAAAGGTTTCTGGGAATTGCTGCGTAAAAAACTATACAGCAAAGGCGTGGACGCCTGGTGGATGGATGCAAGCGAACCGGATGTGCTCAGCAATGTGTCGCCCGAAAAACGGAAGGAGCAGATGTCGCCCACGGCGGACGGCACTGCCGCGGAATATCTCAACGCTTACCCGCTGGAGAACGCGAAAGGCATTTATATCGGGCAGCGCGGCGTGGACCCGGACAAACGGGTGTTCCTTTTAACGCGTTCGGGTTTCGCGGGGTCGCAGCACTATGCCGCCGCCATCTGGAGCGGCGACATCGCGGCGAGATGGGAGGATATGCGGACGCAGATCTCCGCGGGCCTCAATTTTTCACTGTCAGGCATTCCTTTCTGGACGATGGATATCGGCGGGTTTGCGGTGGAGCCGCGATATGAAAAACCGTCTTCCAAAGACCTCGAAGAATGGCGCGAACTGCAAACACGCTGGTTCCAGTTTGGTGCGATGGCGCCGTTATTCCGCTCCCACGGCCAGTTCCCGTACCGCGAGATATACAACATTTCACCCAAAGGCCATCCCGCGTATGAAAGCATGCTGTACTACAGCCGCCTGCGTTACCGCCTGATGCCGTACATCTACACGCTGGCGGGCATGGCGTACCATCGTGATTATACGATCATGCGCGCTTTGGTAATGGATTTTCCGGATGATGAAAATGTGAAGAACACCGGCGACCAGTTCATGTTTGGCCCGTCGTTGCTGGTGAGCCCCGTCTATACGTACAAAGCCCGCGAACGCAGCCTGTACCTGCCTTCCGGACAGGGATGGTACGATTTTTATTCCGGCGAGTACCGCGAAGGCGGCCAGCGCATCACCGCGAAAGCGCCGTACGGGATTATGCCGTTGTTCGTAAAAGAAGGCTCGATATTGCCCTCCGGCCCGGCGTTGCAATACACCGCGGAAAAAAAGGCGGATACCGTTACGCTGCATGTGTATACGGGGAAAGATGCGGAGTTTACATTGTACGAAGATGAGGATACGAATTACAATTACGAGAAAGGCGCGTTCAGCAATATTACTTTCAGCTATACGGAAGCGGACGGAACGCTGACGATCGGGGAGCGGCAAGGCGACTTCAATGGCATGTTGCACGACCGTGTTTTCCGTATCGTATGGGTGAGCCGGGAAAGGCCGCAGGGCTGGCAGCCGGAGGGAAAAGCGGATGAAGTGCTGCGGTATGACGGCGCCGGGATAAAAGTCGTTAAAAAGACCAGGTAATTTCTGCTATATTTAAACAGGATGCACGTTATGAGACTGATCATATGTATGTTGCCGGCATTGCCGGTGATGGCGCAGCAACAGGTACAGCTGAACCAGGCGGGGTTTTACCCGGGCGGGCCAAAGATCGCCGTGGTGACGGGAAGCGTTGCCGCAACGGAATTTTTTGTGCTCACAAAAAGTGGAAAAGATACCGTGTTCCGCGGCAGGCTCGGGCCGGAGCGGCGTTCCGCCAATTCTTCCACGCTTACCCGCATCGCGGATTTTTCGGCGTTGAGGAAGGAAGGGGAATATGTGCTGAAGGTGCCGGAACTGGCGGCGTCTTATCCTTTCCCTGTCACGAAAGATGCGTTGAAAGATCCGGCGGTGGCTGGTTTGAAAGGATTTTATTTCCAGCGCTCCAATATGCCGCTCGAGGAAAAATATGCGGGCAAATGGCATCGCGGCGCCGGCCATCCTGACGATGTGGTATATGTGCATCCTTCCGCCGCCAGCGCCAAACGCCCCGCCGGCACGGTGATCGCATCGCCGGGCGGCTGGTACGATGCGGGCGACTACAACAAATACATCGTGAATTCAGGGATAACCATGAGCTCGCTGCTTTCGGCGTACGAAGATTTTCCGGCCTATTACGCTTCGCTCCGTACCGGCATCCCCGAAAGCGGGAACGCAATGCCCGATATTCTCGACGAGGCCGTATACAACCTCCGCTGGATGCTTACCATGCAAGACCCGCAAGACGGCGGCGTATACCACAAATGCACGAACGCCGCGTTCGACGGGATGGTAATGCCCGGCGTCACAAAGCTGCCGCGCTATGTAGTACAGAAAAGCACCGCCGCTGCGCTCGACTTTGTAGCGGTAACCGCGCAGGCGGCACGCATCCTGCAACGGTTCGACCGCCCGCTCGCGGACAGCTGCCTGAAAGCCGCCGTCATGGCCTGGCAATGGGCCGTTCAAAACCCCGCGGCGATATATGACCAGAACGGGATGAACAAAAAATTCCAGCCCGCCGTCACTACCGGCGCTTACGGCGATAATAATGTAAAAGACGAATGGGCCTGGGCCGCGGCGGAAATGTATGTTACTACGAAAGATGAAAAGTATTACGCTGTTTTTCATCAGCATTTTGCCGATAGCCTGTCATTGCCCACCTGGCGGAATGTAGCGATGCAGGGATATTACACGCTGCTGCGGGCATCGGGTGCTTTGTCCGTGCAAAACGGCGCGTCACTGCAGCCTCTCCCCGCGGCAAAAGCCGGTCTTCGCCCGGAACATTCATCAACCGCGAAAAACGGCGCGTCACTACAACATCTTCCCGCGGGAAAAAACGACCTTCCGCTCATCCGCGACCGCATCCTCCGCCTCGCGGACCATTACGTCGCCAAACAACCGCAAAGCGCCTTCAGAACGGTGATGGGCCAGTCGCGCCGCGATTTCAGCTGGGGAGGCAGCTCCGTTGCGGCCAACCAGGGAATCGTATTGGTGTACGCATGGAAGCTCACGCGCAACAAACAATACCTGGACGCGGCGCTAAGCAATATGGATTACCTGCTGGGCCGCAACGCCACCGGTTATTCTTTTCTCACGGGCATTGGCAGCAAACCCGTCATGCATCCGCATCACCGCCCCTCCATTGCGGACGGCATCACCGATCCCGTGCCGGGCCTGCTTTCAGGCGGCCCGAACCCCGGCCGGCAGGATAGCTGTTTTTATGCGCATACCGAACCGGAAACCGCGTTCTCCGACACCGCCTGTTCCTACGCGTCCAACGAAATAGCGATCAACTGGAACGCGCCGCTGGTCTATCTCGCCAATGCGCTGGAAGCATTGAAAGGAGCGGCGGGATATGTAAAATGATAGTGCAGGTACGCTAAAAATGTATTTTCTTTGATGGCTGTAACTGGAACGCCCTTTGCAGTAGCGCACCGGCCAAAGACATCGATATGCATTTATTACAGGTTTCTGATATATACAGGAAAGACCAGCTGGGATTCGAATTGAAGCCCATTTCCTTCACACAGCGGCGATTCCAGAAACTCGCCATAGCGGGCGCTTCCGGCTCGGGCAAAAGCACATTGCTGCGCATCATCGCGGGCTGGATACAGCCGGACGGCGGGCAGGTGCTGTTTGAAGGGAAAAAGGTGAAAGGCCCGAACGACCAGCTTATTCCCGGGCATCCGCAGATCGCTTACCTTTCGCAGCATTACGAGCTGCGCAACAATTACCGCGTGGAAGAGCTGCTGGCCTACGCCAACAAACTTACGCCCGAACAGGCCGCGCGCCTGTTTGAGATCTGCCGCATCAGCCATCTTGTAAAACGAAAGACCGACCAGCTTTCCGGCGGCGAAAAACAACGCATCTCGCTCGCAAGGCTGCTGCTCACCATGCCCACGCTGCTGCTGCTGGACGAACCTTACAGCAACCTTGATCTCATTCATACGCGCATTCTCAAGGATGTGGTCCGCGATCTCGGGGAAGAGCTGGGCATCACCTGCCTGCTCGTGTCGCACGACCCGGACGATATTCTTCCCTGGGCGGACGAGCTGATCGTTATGAAGGACGGCGCTATCGTGCAACAGGGCCCGCCCGCGGAATTGTACCGCAAACCCGCGAACGAATACGTGGCGGGGCTGCTGGGCGCTTATCACTTATTTACGCCTGAAAAGATCAAGGTGTTTTCGCTGATACCCGGCATCAATAACAACGGCAAAGATCTTTTTGTAAGACCGGAACAGTTCCGCATCGTGCGCGAAGGCACGGACGCATTGAAAGGCCGCGTAAAAGCGGTGTATTTCGGCGGCGCCTATAATGATGTGGAAGTGGAAATACCCGGCAACGTCATCCGCATAAGGACGACCGCCGGCAATTACAAAAGCGGCGACCCGGTGTTTGTATCGCTTTCTTCCAAAGGTCTCTGGTATATGCCGTGAAAGTTCTATTCTATCCCCTTTACTTTCATTTTTAACGTATACACGGCCACGCCGGCGGTGATAAAAAGCTCGTCGCGGTGTTTGCCGCCAAAGCAGGCGTTCGCCACCCATTTCTCCGGCACGGGGATGTGCGCGATCTGTTTGCCTTCGGGGTTGAACACGAACACGCCGTTGCCGCAGATGTAAAGATTGCCGCGCTCGTCAAGCGTAATGCCGTCGCCGCCTTTATTGGTGAAGAGGATGCGGTTGGCCAGCGAGCCGTCCGGCCGTATGTCGTAACGATAGGTTTTGTTATCCCCGATATCCGCCACGAAAAGATATTTCCCGTCCGCGGAACCCACGATGCCATTGGGTTTCACGATATCGTCCGCTACCATCACCGGCTCTTTTTGGCCGGGCGCGAGGTAATACACGCGCATGGCGTCGATCTCCGGTTTTTTCCTTTCCCAGTAATCACGCTGGTAATAAGGGTCGGTGAAATAGATGTTGCCGTTGGGATGTATCCAGAGATCGTTCGGGCCATTGAGCTTTTTGCCGTTATAATCGCTCATCAGCACGGTGTGTTTGCCTTTGCGCGTAAAGGCCCAGAGTTCGTTATGATCGTCCGCGCAGGCGATGATCTTTCCTTTTTTATCCACGTACAGCCCGTTGGAGCGGCCGCTGGGCGAGGCGAAAGGCACGAGCTTGCCGTTGGTGCGGTAGATCCATATTTTATCATTGGGCTGATCGGTGAAATATACATTGCCTTTTTTGTCGCGGGCGGGACCTTCGGTAAAGCTGAATTGTTTCGATACCAGCGTCAGCTCGGCATTGTCTGCAACGAGCGACTGAAGCGAATCGGACGGTGCCTGCGCAGAGAACGCGAGCAGCAGCAGGGCGGCTATTTTCATGTGGAATTTTATTTCCGGTCAAGATAGTAAAAATGCCGTAAAGCATTACTATACGGCCTGCAATTGCCGCAGCAGGCTGTTTTTGTCGGTCATGCCCGCATGCCGCCAGACGATCTGCCCTTTTCTGAAGATGATAAAGGTCGGTACGGCGCTTACGTTGAACTGCATGGCGGCCGCCTGGTTTTTATCGATGTTCACTTTCACCACGCGCGCTTTGCCTTCCACGGCTTTTGCTACTTCTTTTATGACGGGCGTCATGGCGTGGCAGGGCTGGCAC
>CBINIO010000103.1:0-10852 GCA_966250725.1 uncultured Chitinophaga sp. | reverse complement strand
TGCAGCTCTTCGCGCGTCCATTCTTCGCGGCGGCCTTTCATGCCCCCGGTTTCCATTACGATGGTATGCCGCAGGCTGAGGCGGAAGGCTTCCGCGAAATCGAGCAGCGCAAAGGTGACGCCGATGAGCAATACCGGCTGGCGGCGCGCTTCGAGGGCCAGCAGCGTTTCGGCCAGCTTATCGTGCTCGTACAGGTAAAAGCCGCTTTCGGGGAAACGGCTGCGCGCGATCATTTCCTTCACCATAAACACCAGCGAGGAATGCTGCCGTTCAAGGTAGGAAGGCAGCAGGCCCAGCACTACAAAGTCTTCCACGGGACCGTACATACGCCGGAAGGCGTCGATAAAACTGCGTGTATAGATGCCCGTGTCTTTTACGAGATGGCGGCTGTTCTGCGTTCGGGTGGTGCCGCTGCTTTCGAAAACCGCTTCCGGCTCAAATTCGCCGCACACCACGGGATGGGTCTTAAAAAAACGGATGGGGAGGAAGGGGATCTGCTCAATAGAACGCACACCGGCCGGGTCCACGCCCAGCGCATCGGTATAAGCCCGGTAAATGGCGTTTTGCCCGTACTGGAAGCGGAAAAGCTCCGGCGCAAAGGCCATCGGGTCTTTGGCTGAAAATATCCTGTCTGCGAATTGGTCCTTCATCTGAACCGCAAATTTACGAATACCGGGAGGTTTATGTAACAAACCGGCGATACCTGACGTTTATAAATGAGGTTGTTTTGCCTTTTGGTCATTTTAATGTACGTTTGTTATATGAAGAAAATAATACTTTTATCCGCTATAGCCTTCGGTTTCTTCGGTTGTAAAAAAGACGATCCCACAGGCACCAAACCGATCCTCACCTTTAAGTCGGTGACCATGGAAGACGTGCCCGTGGAAGTGGAGCAGATCGAATTTTATTTCGACCTGCAGGACGGCGACGGCGATACGGAAGGGGAACTTTACTTCACCGACATTTACAGGCTCGATTCCACGCAATACGACTTTATCCAGATGCCCGACCTCGAAAGCCACAGCGGCACCAAGCTCAAAGCGGAGCTTACCCTGATCATGGGCGAGTTCGGCAACACGCGCATCCGTCTCCGCGGCAATACGAACAATCCCGCCACCAACCCCGATACCAGCCAGCTGAAAGTGTTTGTTGTCGACAAAGCAGGCAATTCTTCAGACACGCTCCGGCTTCCCAAAGTGGCCATCCACTTCCCATAAACCGGCCGTCTTTAATTAAGGCGCATTCCGTACTTTTACATAATGAGCAAAATCCAGGAATTACAGTCCAAGATCGCCGAAGCGCAGCTCGGCGGCGGACAGGCACGCATCGATTCCCAGCATAAAAAAGGCAAACTGACCGCCCGCGAAAGATTACAGCTTTTGCTGGACGAAGGATCGTTTGAAGAACTGGGCATGTTCGTGCACAACCGCAATAAAGGTCTGACCACAGACCAGGAGCAGTTTCCCGGCGACGGGGTGGTGACCGGTTACGGCACCGTGAACGGGCGGCTCGTATATGTGTTCTCGCAAGACTTTACGGTATACGGCGGCAGTCTTTCCGAACCCCACGCCCGCAAGATCTGCCGGGTGATGGACCTCGCCATGGACAACGGCGCGCCTCTCATCGGCCTGAACGACAGCGGCGGCGCGCGCATCCAGGAAGGCGTGGTGAGCCTTGGCGGCTATGCCGATATTTTTTACCGCAACACCCGCGCTTCCGGCGTGATACCGCAGATATCCGCCATCATGGGCCCCTGCGCGGGCGGCGCTGTATACTCCCCCGCCATCACCGATTTTATACTCATGGTGGAAAACACCTCGTACATGTTCGTGACCGGCCCGAACGTAGTAAAGACCGTTACGCACGAAGAAGTGACCAGCGAAGCCCTCGGCGGCGCGCATACCCACGCCACCAAAAGCGGCGTCACGCATTTTGCCTGCGCCAACGAAGTGGAATGCATCCGCAACATCAAATCGCTGCTGAGTTATATGCCGCAGAACTGCGAGGACGATGCGCCGGTGTATCCCTACGAAAGCGGCAACGAACTGCGACCGGCGCTGAACGGCATGATACCGGAGAACCCGAACCAGCCTTACGACATGAAAGAAGTGATCGCGGAGCTGACGGATACGGACAGTTTTTTTGAAGTGCATAAAGATTTCGCCGATAATATCATCGTAGGTTTTGCGCGCATCGCGGGCAGAAGCATCGGCATCGTGGCGAACCAGCCGGCCGTGCTGGCCGGTGTGCTGGACATTCACGCGTCCGTGAAAGGCGCGCGTTTCACCCGCTTCTGCGATGCGTTCAACATCCCGCTGCTGGTGCTGGTGGACGTACCCGGCTTCCTGCCCGGCACCGACCAGGAATGGAACGGCATCATCACCAACGGCGCCAAGCTGCTTTTCGCGCTGAGCGAAGCCACGGTGCCCAAGATCACCGTTACCACCCGCAAAGCCTATGGCGGCGCGTATTGCGTGATGAATTCCAAACACATCGGGGCGGACCTCAACTTTGCCTTCCCGCAGGCAGAGATCGCCGTGATGGGCCCGAAAGGCGCGGTGGAGATCATCTACAAAAAAGAAATCGACGCGGCGGCCAATAAAGAAATACGCATGAACGAGCTCGTAGCCGATTATACCGAACGTTTCGCCAACCCTTACCTGGCGGCGGAAAAAGGGTATATCGACGAAGTGGTGAAGCCGGAAGAAACGAGGGAAAAGCTTATCAAGGGGTATAAGATGCTCGAGAACAAAGTGGTGAACATGCCGAAGAAAAAACACGGGAATATCCCGTTATAAAATATGCCGAACAAAATCCATCTTATCAAAGGGGACATTACGAAGCAGAACGCAGACGCTATCGTGAATGCCGCCAATTCCTCGCTGCTGGGCGGAGGAGGGGTAGACGGAGCGATCCACCGCGCGGGCGGGCCGGAGATATTAAATGAATGTATCGAGATCCGCAACCGGCAGGGCGGCTGCAAAACCGGGGAAGCCGTGATCACCGGCGGCGGCAAACTGAAAGCGAAATACGTGATCCATACCGTGGGGCCCGTTTGGAACGGGGGCGACAATGGAGAACCGCAGCTGCTCGCCAACGCCTATCGCAACTCCCTGAAACTGGCCGTGGAAAACGATATCCATACCATTTCCTTCCCGAATATCAGCACCGGTATCTATCATTTCCCGAAAGACCTGGCGGCGCGCATCGCCACGGACACCGTAAAGGCCTTTCTGAACCAGCTCGAAACACCGCTGGCCGTTACCTTCGTATGTTTCGACGATGAAAATTACCGGCTCTACGAATCCCTGTTGCAGGAAAAATAATTTTCTCCCTATTTTAGCCGAATGATCCGTGGCTTTTTCAATTTCCTGCTCTTCAGCTCGATTTATATCGCTTTTTGTGCGCTGGCCATGGCCTGGCAAACCGAAGAGATCCTACAGCTGCAGCTGGACCGGTTCAACTTCGCCGGGTTTGCTTTTTTCTCCACGATTTGCAGCTATAATTTTCACTGGTACCTTACCCCCGGCTCCATCCGCCATTCCGAGCGCATTCTCTGGGGACAGCGCCGCCGCACGCTGCAGCTGATCGGCTGCGGCATCGGTTTGGCAGGCTCGTTGTGGTTCTTTGGAAAGCTCTACCAGCACTGGCTTCCCATCGGGGGGGCAGTGGTGCTCACCTTCCTTTATTCGGCGCCCAAAGTGCCGCATAAAACCTTCCGCTGGCTGTCGCGCATCGCCGTGGGCAAAACCATCTTTCTCGCTTTCGTGTGGATGTACGTCACCACCCTGCTGCCGGCCTTTATGTCCGACCTGATGCTGGCCGACTGGTGGGACCTGGCGTTCCTGGCCGTGCACCGCTTCTTTCTTATTTATGCCATCTGCATCCTGTTCGATTACCGCGACCGTGAAGAGGACCGTCAGCAGGGCATCCGCAGTCTCATCACCATGCTGCCCGAGCGCCAACTGGACAACCTATATTATATATCCCTGTTCATCGCCGCCGCGGCCGCGCTTGCGCTGGCGCCCGCCGTGCCGCTTTACGTGGTGTTCAGCCTGCTGGCTCCCGTGGCCGTTACTTCACTCGTCAAATCCTATTCCCAGCGCAATACCTCCGACTACGTTTATTATTTTTTCCTGGACGGCCTTATGATGTTATCCGCCCTGCTGCATCTCGGCTGGCTCTCCGCCGGGGGAATTTAGCGGGACGAATGCGCGGAATCCGTATTTTTGCCGGATACAAGCACATAACCTGAACAAAAGATGGCTAAGAAACAACAATCAATACTCACGAAGGACTCGCTGGCCTTTCTGAAAAAATATCTCAATAACCCCGCCCCTACCGGGTTTGAGAAAGAAGGGCAGAAATTATGGCTGCAGTATATCAAACCTTATATCGACGATACCATCGTGGACCCGTACGGTTCCGCCGTGGGCGTCATCAACCCTGAAGCCGCCTTTAAAGTGGTGATAGAGGCGCATGCGGACGAGATCTCCTGGTTCGTGAACTACGTGTCGCCCGAGGGTCTCATTTATGTGATCCGCAACGGCGGCTCCGACCAGGCCATCGCCCCTTCCAAAAGGGTGAACATCCATACCGAAAAAGGCATCGTAAAAGCCGTGTTCGGCTGGCCCGCCATCCACACGCGCCTGCGCAGCAACGAAGGCAAAGACCCGCAACCCAAGGTGGACAACATCTTCCTGGACTGCGGCGCCCGCTCCCGCAAGGAAGTGGAAGACCTCGGCATCCACGTCGGCTGCGTGGTGACCTTTGACGATAATTTCGAAGAGCTGAATTACGATTATTATATCTGCCGCGCCATCGACAACCGCATCGGCGGCTTTATGATCGCGGAAGTGGCCCGTTTGCTTTCAGAAAACAAGCAGCGCCTGCCTTTCGGCCTCTATATCGTGAACGCGGTGCAGGAAGAGGTAGGTCTTCGCGGCGCGGAAATGATCGCCAAACGCATCAAGCCGAACGTGGCGATCATCACCGACGTTACGCATGATACCACCACCCCCATGATCAACAAAAACATCGAAGGCGAGATCAGGTGCGGCAACGGCCCAAGCATCACTTACGGCCCGGCGGTACACAACATCCTCCGCGACCTGATCATTTCCACCGCCAAAAAGGAAAAGATCCCCTACCAGCTGCACGCCGTAAGCCGCAGCACCGGTACGGACACCGATGCGTTCGCCTATTCCAACGACGGCACCCCGTCCGCCCTTATCAGCCTGCCGCTGCGGTATATGCATACCACCGTGGAAATGGTGAAAAAGGACGATATCGAACATACGATACGCCTGATCTACCAGACATTGTGCAATATCACGCCAAAAACCAACTTTCACTACCTGTAACGAAGGCTTTATCAATTAATGAATAATATAATTCGTTATTCATAATGGATAATTCGCAATAGTTTTATAGGTTTGCCGTCAAATCCGAAGCATATGATCCGTCATGACTGGACACTCGAAGAAATAAAGGATATCTACAACACGCCCTTGCTGGAGCTGATGTACCGCGCCGCCACGCTGCACCGGGAATACCAGGACACAGCGGAAGTGCAGGTTTGCACGCTGCTTTCCATCAAAACCGGCGGTTGCACCGAAGATTGCGCTTACTGTCCGCAGGCAGCCCGTTATAATACCGGCATTGACGTACAGGCCCTGATGAAAAAGGACGAAGTGCTGGAATTTGCGCAGAAGGCCAAAGACGCCGGCTCCACCCGTTTCTGTATGGGCGCCGCGTGGCGGGAAGTGCGCGACAACCGCGACTTTGACCGTGTGATCGATATGGTGAAGGGCGTGAACGAGATCGGCCTGGAAGTATGCTGCACGCTGGGCATGCTCACCGAATCGCAGGCGCAAAAGCTGGCGGACGCCGGTTTGTATTCCTACAACCACAACCTGGACACTTCCGACGAATATTACGGTGAGATCATCACCACCCGTACGTACGACGACCGTCTCAAAACGATCGACAATGTGCGCAAGGCGGGCGTAACCGTTTGCTGCGGCGGTATTATCGGTCTGGGCGAAAGCCATGAGGACCGCATCAATATGCTGCTGACGCTTTCCACTATGCCCGAGCATCCGGATTCAGTGCCCATCAACGCGCTGACCCGTGTAAAAGGCACTCCGCTGGAGCATCTGCCCAAAGTGGAGTTCTGGGATATGGTGCGTATGATCGCGACCGCGCGCATCCTGATGCCGAAAGCGATGGTGCGCCTGAGCGCCGGCCGTGCGGAAATGAGCCTTTCCGAGCAGGCGATGTGTTTTATGGCGGGTGCGAATTCGATCTTCACCGGCGAAAAGCTGCTGACGACGAAGAACCCTTCTTTCGAGGAAGACCATATGATGTTCGAGCTGCTGGGGCTGAAGCCGCGTGAAGCGTTTAAAGAGGAACATACGCATGTGCATGCGCATTAAGAGGATATTTCTTTTTTTATAAAAAAGCCGCGCTTTGGAGTGCGGCTTTTTATGTATCCAGCTATTCGTCTTCAAAACGGGGTTTTATGCGCTAACAAGCTTTCAAGCTCCTGATCCCAAACAGCGTTCTGCAGAAATTCTTTCGCTCTGGCATGCGCGGCGGGGAAAAGCGGCGTTCTACCTTTCAGGCTTTTCAGGAACCGTACCGCCCTACGCCTTTCTAATATCTGCATTCGCGATTTTCGCTTCAGCCGGAACCTCATACTAAAGTTTGCTCCTTTCTTCATAATGAAAATTTACTTTTGAAATAATATGATCTCATCGTACGCTTTGCCGGGTTCATAAGAGGATATATAAAAATGCCTGCGTTCGTGGCTGCGGATGCTGCCGGCAAAACTGTAATCTTCGTTTAACTGTACAAAATATTTATCCAGAAAGGTCCTGTAAATTCTTATTCTCCTGCCTTCATTCTTACAGGCATGGGTACAACCTTTCCGGCAGGAATGAATACAAACTCTGAAAAAATCCCTTGAACTATCGCTGCCCTGCACGAGTATCGCTGTTTTGGGCCGATATAAAAAGAATAGTGGAATAGTGGAAAGTACCGTATGGAAGACTTTGTAGACATCTCCATTATCACTGATCTCAAAATCCTGCAGACGGCCCGCTTCGTTCCTGTAATCGCCAAATATCAGGCTGTATACCGAGCGGCGGTATACCTCATAAAACTGCGGATGAAATTCGATCGCTTTGAGAATTTCTTTGACGCCCCTGCTGGTAAATTGAAAAATCAAAACACCGTTATCTTCGATCAATCTCGTATCATAGTGGTCCCTATACTTCATACGGGCAAATCTACCCCAAACCCTTCACCCCACCCACTTTCACCCCTGATAATATCTCACTTCCAGCCGCAAATATCTCCGGTTCGCGGAGATTATTTTTCGAGAAAATAACGCACGCCCAGCGCATACCCCTTCATCCCCAGCCCGCAGATCACACCCACCGCTTTCGCCGCCGTCAGCGAAGTATGACGGAACTCCTCCCGCGCGTAAATATTGCTGATATGTATCTCTATCACAGGCGTCGTAATACCGGCGATCGCGTCGCGGATCGCTACGGAAGTATGCGTGTAGGCGCCCGCGTTCAGCAGGATGCCGTCGTGATCAAAGCCCGCCTGGTGCAGGAAATTCACCACCTCTCCTTCCACGTTGCTCTGGAAATAGGAAAACGTCACCTCCGGGAACTGTCCCTTCAGCGTTTCAAGATATTGCTCGAAAGTAAGGCTGCCGTATACTTCCGGCTCGCGTTTGCCCAGCAGGTTGAGGTTGGGGCCGTTGATGATCGCTATTTTCATAATCGGATTTATCGTGTTGAGGATTCGCCCCAGCGGAAAGTGTCCTGCTCGAGCCCCGCCAGGTCGATCACCCGGTCGGTCACCGTAGCCGCCACTTCTTCTATCGTGCGGGGTTTGCTGTAAAACGACGGCGTGGCCGGGCAAATGATGCCCCCGGCTTCCGTAACCGTCGCCATATTGCGGATATGCACCAGGTTGTAAGGCGTATCACGCAGCACGCAGATCAGGCGGCGGCGCTCTTTCAGCACCACGTCCGCCGCGCGTGTGATCAGGTCGTTGGAAATGCCGCCTGCTATCCGCCCCAGCGTGCCCATGGAACAGGGACAGATGATCATGATATCAAAACGCCCGCTGCCGGACGCGAACGGCGCATGAAAATCGTTCTGGGCAAATACGGGGAAAGGAAGGTGGTCAAAGCCCCTGTCTTCCAGCTCGGTTTCCCACACTGTTTTTGCATTCTCCGTCATCACGATGGCTGCCTGTTCCACCTGCTCCTTCAGCGCGGCCAGCTTGACAAGCAGCTGGCGGGCGTAAATGGAACCGCTGGCCCCGGTAACCGCTACTACTATACGATGTTTCATACGCAAATCTACAAAAAACAAAGCCCTGTTGAGAAGCAAAATACTTTTCAACAGGGCCTGTATCCATTAAATGTCTTTGTCAGCTCATTGCTCCGCAAGCTCCTCCATCCTTATCGCCATATGGCTCTCGTCGTACACGCAGGCGCCATTGCGGATCACCAGCACCTGCGGCGATTCATGCTCCACTCCGAACATCTCCGCCACCCGGTTGCTCACGGAACGGTACCGGATCAGGTCAAGATAATAAAACTCAAAACCCTCCGGCGCCCCGCTGCGCTCCAGCCGCGACTTGACCATGCTGCTGGTGGAACACCGCGTACTGTGCTTGAATATAACTACCGGTCGCTCAAAAGAACGGCTCCTTATCTCCGTCAATTGATCTTCACTTTCCAATGCCGTCCACATCATAATAATCAATAATCCTAACAGTTTTTGTCTACTACATGTTGTACCTTGGTGATCTTCATCGGGCAGCCCAGCTTCTGGGAAGCGCAGGATGAAAATAAGGCAGCGCATACTGCCATCAAACATACAATACCGAAAATACGGCTTCCTGATTTCATAGTCTGCATTTTAGTAAATAAACGAAATTTCATAGGCTTGGATTGTAGAACTTTGTGATTCGTGTTTTGTAACGTTATTTTGCAAATATATACTTTATATTAAAAAAAACAATTCTATGTGTTGTTAACTACCTGTTATTAACACCCGAAGTTAATACACATAGATCTGAAAAAGCATGGCAAAAGTACATTTTATTGCAATAGGCGGCTCGGTAATGCATCAGCTCGCCATTGCCCTGTATAATAAAGGCTACCGGGTGACGGGAAGCGACGACGAGATATTCGAGCCTTCCCGCGGCAATCTCGCCAAAGCCGGCATTCTCCCCGCCGCACTGGGATGGGACCCCGCCCGCATCACCGCGGACCTGGACGCCGTGATACTCGGCATGCACGCCCGGGCCGACAACCCGGAGCTGCTGCGCGCCCGCGAGCTGCACCTGAAGATCTATTCCTTCCCGGAATACATTTACCAGGAAAGCATCCACAAAACCCGCGTGGCCGTTGGCGGGAGCCATGGCAAAACCACCATCACCTCCATGATCATGCACGTATTGCAGCAATGCCGCGTGCAGTTCGATTACCTCGTGGGCGCCAAACTGGAAGGGTTCGCCCAGTCAGTGAATATCACTGACGCTCCGCTCATCGTATGCGAAGCGGACGAATACCCCGCCTCCGTGCTCGAAAAAAGACCGAAATTCCATTTCCTCCACCCGCATATCGCCGTGCTGAGCGGCATCGCCTGGGACCACATCAACGTGTTCCCCACCTTCGACAATTACCTCGAACAGTTCGCCATCTTTATCCGCACCATGGCGCCCGGCGGCAAGCTGATCTATAACCGTACGGACGGAACGCTGCGCGCGCTGGTTGAAAAAGAAGCGGCCCATCTCGAATGCATTCCATACGAGGTGCCGGAACATACCATCATCAACGGGCTTACCCGTGTGCGCTTTGGCAACGCGTCCACCGACCTGATGGTGTTCGGCGAGCACAACCTCCTGAACATCCACGCCGCCCTGCTGGTATGCCGCGCGCTTGGCGTGGGCGATATCGATTTCCTGGCGGCCATTGCCGGCTTCAAAGGCGCGGCAAAAAGGATGGAGCTGGTGGCGAAGAACGATCAAACGGCCATTTACCGCGATTTTGCGCATGCCCCCTCCAAAGTAAAAGCCACCATACAGGCGCTGCGCCGGCAATACCCGCAGCGGAAGCTCGTGGCCGTGCTGGAGCTGCACACCTACAGCAGCCTCAACGCCGGTTTTATGACGGAATACAAAGGCGCGCTGGACCCGGCGGACGTTGCGGCGGTATTCTACAGCGGCCATGCCCTGGAGATCAAAAGGATGCCTTATCTTGCGCCGGACGCAGTGCGCGACGGCTTCGCCCGCAAAGACCTCGTGATACTCACGGACCGCGCGGCGCTGGAGCGTTTCCTCGATCAGCAGGATCTTGCCAATGCCAATTTGCTGATGATGAGCTCCGGCGACTACGAAGGGCTCAACCTAACAGAACTGAAAAAATATTTATCGGCTTAGAAACCACAACAACAATAATGTCTGTTTTACAACTTACCCGCCCCCTCGCTGTGATCGACCTGGAAACTACCGGGACCAACGTAGCCACAGACCGGATCATTGAGATCGCCATCATTAAAGTGATGCCGGACCGTTCCGTGCAGAACAAAGTAAAGCGCATCAATCCCGGCATGCCCATTCCCGCGGCCACCACGGCCATTCACGGCATCACCGACGACGACGTGAAGGACGCGCCCGTTTTTAAACAGGTCGCCAACGAATACCGGCAGTTCCTCGAGAACTGCGATATCGCGGGGTCTAACTCCAACCGCTTCGACATCCCGATGCTGGTGGAAGAATTCCTCCGCGCCGGGCTCACCTTCGACGTCAGCAACCGCCG
>CBINIO010000102.1:0-10862 GCA_966250725.1 uncultured Chitinophaga sp. | reverse complement strand
GCAAACGGCGCGTACCACGTCGAGGGTCTGGTAGCGGTTGAACGGGGCCGTTTTGATCGCCATCACGTTCGGTATGTTCGCCAGCCTTTCCCAGAAACGGTAGCTCAATATACGCCCTCCCACGGAAGGTTGCAGATAAAATCCGAAAACGGGTATTTCCCGCGCTACGGCCGTAAGGTGACCGGTCAGCTCGTCCTCGCTCAAATGCTGCAGGCCGCCAAGGCTAACCAGCCCGAGGTGATAGCCGTATTTCACGGCCAGGCGGGCTTCCTCCAGGGCCTGCTCCGCCGGGCCGCAAATACCCGCCACTTTTATAAAAGGCCGGTCCAACCTGGCTTTGTCTATCTCTTCTGCGGCCAGCCGCAGCACGGTTTCGTACAAATTCACGGAGGGGCGGCGTATGGCGAATTGCGTGGTATGTACGCCCACGGCCACACCGCCGGCCCCGGCAGCGATATAGTACCGCGTCAGCCTGCGTTGCCGCGCTTCGTCGAGCGTGCGTTTGGCGGTGAGCGCAAGCGGGTGCGCCGGTATTACCGTGCCCGCATGCAGCAGCTGTTCTATGGATGGATGCATGGTTCTGAAATGTGGTGATGTAAAAATAAACCGTCAAAATTTCCCGGCCCTTTCCTGGAAATGTGTAGGCTTCTGGATGGTGTCGCCGCCCTGTACGAGCCATTCCGCGGTGAGCCCGATCATTTGCAGCAGGCTCACTTTCGGGTAGCCGAACAGGCGGAAGCTTTCCGCCGCATTGCTCAGCAGGGCGGTGGGCTGCTCTTCGTTCACGAACTGAGGCGTTTTTTGCAGGATGCGGCCGAACTGTTCCGCGATCCAGCGAACAGGCGCCGTTTCAGGACCGGTAATGTTCAGGAACTTCGCGGGCGCGCTGCAGTGATGAAAACAGCGCAGCGCCATTTCGTTCGCATCGCCCTGCCAGATCACGTTCACATGACCCATGCGCAGATCGATCGGTTTTTCGGCCAGCACGCTCTTCGCAATTTCGAGCAGTACGCCGTACCGCAGGTCGTTGGCGTAGTTGAGACGGTAGAGCAGGATGGGGGTGTTGTGCTGGTTGGAAAAATGTTCGAACACGCGTTCACGTCCCAAACAGGACTGACCGTATTCCCCCACGGGAGCGGGCGGCGTGTTTTCGTCCGCCCCGCCTGAAAATACAGGGGTGAACGGGTACACATTGCCCGTGCTGTACACCACGATCTTCGAGCCTTTGTATTTCTCCGCCACGCGTCCCGGAAGATATGCGTTCATAGCCCAGGTAAAAGCCTCTTTGCCGGTAGTGCCGAATTTGGTGCCCGCGAGATACAGCACGTTGGCCGCATCGGGCAGCGCCGCAAGATCGGCCTCGTTCATCAGGTCCGCCGCGATGGTTTCCACACCGGATGCGCGCAACGATTCCTTCAAACCCGGCTCCGTAAGCCGCGATACGCCGGTAACCTTACGCGGAACGCCCGAGAGGTTCACCGCCTGCCGCGCAAGCCTGGCAAGGCTCGGCCCGATCTTTCCGCCCACGCCGAGAATGAGAATGTCTCCCTCCAGCTTTGCGATATCCGCCACCAAGGCGGGGGAGGGCTGTAATAACCGGTCGACGGTGGATTGTATATTTTTCATGGAACGGGTTTTAAGAGAAAAATAAAGACCTGATATTGCTCGCCGCCAGCAGCAGCATAACGAGAAGACCGGCCGCGCCGGCGATGCGGATAAAAAACGTGTTTTTGTGCGGCCCCATCAGCTTGCCGTCGTTCGCGATCAGGTACAATGCGATGCCGATGAACGGCACGATAAAGATGGTAACGGCCTGCGCCAGCACGATCACTTCCAGCGGCAGCTTGCCGAATAGCACGGCTATTACCGCGCCCACCAGCATGATAAAACCGATAAAAAAACGCACCATCGGCGATTGCAGCTCTCCGCCGTAACCGAGCGCATCGCCCAGCAAAGTGCCGCCCAGCGAAGCGTTGCCGATCAGGGAAGAAAACGACGCGCCAAAAAGCCCCGACAGGAACAGCGCCGATGCGTAGTTGCCAAACACCGGCTCCAGCGCTCGCGCCATGTCCGTGGCGGTATTCACGGCAATGCCTTTGGGATGCAGCACCGCGGCGGAACATACCATCACGATGGCGCTCAGCAGACCGAGGATGATCATGCCGGGATAGGTTTCCCTGCCCGATTGTTTCGCGTCGGGACTGATGCGTTTCCGTTCCTGCACGAGGTAAGTTTGATAAATGGCTCCCACGATGGAAAAGCAGGACGCCATAAAAGCGATCACCAGCTGTTCTGATCCGGCCGGCACGGAAGGCGCGAGCCCTGCCGCCATGCCGCCAACGGAAGGTCCGGACAGGAGAAAAGTAGCGACAAAAGCGATCAGCATCAGTACGATCAGCCCGATCATCACCTTTTGCAATAAATTATAAAACGTGCGGAAGAAAAGCATGCCGATCGCGACGATGTTAAACACCACGATCCATATCACCGGGCCGGTATGCGTGGCTTCCGCAATAGCAATGCCCGTGCCGATGGAGTTGCCCGCCTGGAAAGAAGCGCATACGAAGAACACGCCGACGCCGATGGCGATGCGCGCCGCCTTGCCCCATTTGCGGCCGATGGTGACCAGCAGCGATTCGCTGGTGGCGATGCCGACCCTTGCGGCCATGGTGGTGAACACGATCATAAAAAAGATAGCCACCGCCACGATCCAAAGCAGCTCGTAACTGTAGCGTGCGCCCATCATCGACGTAATGGTGATCTTGCTGGGGCCGAACACCAGCGCGGCGGTGATCAGTCCCGGCCCGACGGCCTGCAGCCAGTTGCGGTACCGGGAAGCGGCGCCCGCGGCCTGCTGCGGCTTTTCCATAACAGTGGTGTTGTTCATGCGCGATACAATTTTGGTTTCCTGTAGAACGAAAAAACGGGTAAGCGCCGGAGTGGATGGCCGGCCGGCCGGGAAAATGTACCCGGATTCACGATATTACGGGTACGTACACGAAAATACACGGCGGCGTGCAGAAATGCAAATATTTTATAAGGAAAATGGGGAGGTTTTTTGCATGTTGATTACGTGATTGTAAATCCGCCTGTTGGGTAACATTTGGCTGTATTTAATGAGAAATATGCACCATTGAAAAGAAAATGCTTTGTTGTTTCAGGAAATATTTTCTATTTTCCGTGTGCGTACCCGAAGAGCGGGCTAGGATACCAGGCAGGCTGCGTTGCGGCCTTTATTTCGAAAAAATAACGGGTACGTACACGGAAAAATGCCTTTGAACGCCATTTAACCTGTATTATATATTTCGACCGAATCATTCAGCTTAATCAATCAGACTGTTCCACATGACGCAATTGTATGACCGCCGCAGGTTCCTCCAGACATTCTCGACCGCCGCAGCAGGCGCCGGTATTGCCGCCGCGCTGCCTTTCAACGCTTTTGCCGCTTCAGCCGGCCCGGTACGCATCGGTATCATCGGCTGCGATACCTCGCATGCGTTGGCCTTCGCTAAAAGTTTCAACAGCCCCACGCCCGTAGCCGGCCTGGAAGGGTTTAAAGTGACGGCCGCCTTCGCGGAAGCCAGTCCTGATATCGAGAACAACATAAAACGTTTGCCGGGCTTCGTCGACGGGTTGAAAAAGCTCGGCGTTGAAATGGTCGGTTCCATCGACGAGCTCATAGCAAAAGTGGATGTGGTGATGGTGGAGTCCAACGACGGCCGCCCGCATCTCCGGCAGGCATTGCCCGCGCTGAAGGCCGGTAAAAAGGTGTTCATCGACAAACCGCTCGCGGCCTCGCTGGCGGAAGGCATGGCTATCTTCGACGCCGCGCGGCAGTATAACGCGCCGGTATTTTCCGCATCCTCGCTCCGCTACATGGAGTCGGCGCAGGAAGTGGTGCATGGCTCCGTGGGAAAGGTGCTTGGCGCGGACACTTTCAGTCCCTGCCATCTCGAAAAAACGCATCCTGATATTTTCTGGTACGGCATTCACGGCGTGGAGACGCTTTTTACCGTCATGGGCCCCGGCTGCAGATCCGTTACCCGCACGCATACGGATAATACCGACGTGATCGTGGGCACCTGGGAAGACGGGCGGATCGGCACTTTCCGCGGCACGCGTTACGGCAAGTCGGAGTACGGCGGCACGGTGTACGGCGACAAAGGCGTGGCGAAGCTCGGGCCGTTTAAAGGGTATGTGCCGCTGGTAGTGCAGATCGCGGAATTTTTCAGAACGGGCAAGCCGCCCGTGCAGGAAGCGGAAACGCTGGAAATACTGGCGTTCATGGAAGCCGCGGATGAGAGCAAAAGAAAAAAAGGCGCGCCGGTAACGCTGGAAGCCATGATGAAGAGAGCGGAGAAACGCCGGAGGTGATCCCTGACATAGCATGATGCTACTCTTTAAATTGGCATTTGCATGGCATACTACTCTTTGTTAACGGTCAAACCATACATATTTCTGACAGGAAAGCGCCAATGGCGGCCAAAAGGGTTGCCGTTGGCTGCATTCTTTATATCGCTATCGACCTGTCGAACATTGCAAGAGACCGTCTGACGAGAAGAACGGCGTTCCGGCGGTGAAAGGAAAAAATAAATCCGGTCGCCTTTTGTTTTCTGGATATTAATAGTATTTTCGGGTACGTACCCGAAACCTTGAAATCTTAAACAACCAAACACGCAGAATATGGAAAAGTCCCGCAGAACATTTTTAAAAAATACACTCAAAGGATCGGCTGCCGTGGCAATCGGCGGCATTCTTCCCGGCTTCAGCGCAAAAAGTTACGCCAGCATTATCGGCGCCAACGAGCGCATCAAAGTCGGCATGATGGGCGTGAACGCCCGCGGCCTGGCGCTGGCGGGTAATTTTGCCAAACAACCTAACTGCGAGGTAGTATCGGTTTCGGATGTGGACACCCGCGCCGCCGACAAATGCATCGCGAAAGTAACCGACATACAGAAAAAGAAACCCATCGCCGTCCCCGACTTCCGGAAGGCGCTGGAAAATAAGGACATGGACGCGCTGATAATAGCCGCGCCGGATCACTGGCACGCGCCCGCCGCCATCCTGGCCGCCAAAGCCGGCAAACACGTGTACCTGGAAAAGCCCGCCAGTCATAACCCCGCCGAAGGCGAGCTGCTGGTGGCAGTGCAGAAAAAATACGGCGTTACCATGCAAATGGGCAACCAGCGCCGCTCCTGGCCGAACGTGATCGCCGCCATCAACGAGCTGAAAAACGGTTCCATCGGCAGGGTCTATTTCGGGAAGGGATGGTATACGAATAACCGCGCATCCATCGGTATCGGCAAGGAAACAGCGGTGCCCGAATGGCTCAATTACGATCTCTGGCAGGGCCCGGCGCCGCGCCAGGCGTATAAGGACAATGTGATCCACTACAACTGGCACTGGTTCTGGAACTGGGGCACCGGCGAAGCGCTCAACAACGGCACGCATATGATCGACCTGCTGCGCTGGGGCATGGGCGTGGAATATCCCATCCGCGTTTCTTCCTCCGGCGGCCGCTACCGCTACAAAGACGACTGGCAAACACCCGACACGCAGGTGATCACCCTCGAGTTCGACAACAATTCCAGCATGGTATGGGAAGGCCGCAGCTGCAACGGAAAACCCGAAGAGGGCGCTACCGTGGGCGTGGTGTTCTATGGCGAGACCGGCTCGCTCTTTATCAACGGCAACGCATATACGATATATGATCTTAAAAACAAGGTGATAAAAGAAGTAAAGAATAACGTGAAGATAGACCCGCGTAACCTGACCAACCCGGCCGAAACGCTGGACGCGTTCCACTTCCAGAACTTCTTCGCCGGCATCCGCCAGGGCTCGCCGCTGAACTCCGACATCGTAGGCGGTCACCAGAGCACGCTGCTGTGCCAGCTGGGCAATATCGCGCTGCGCTCAGGCAATACGCTGCATATCGACCCGACCAACGGCCACATCCGCAACGACGCCGCGGCGGAAAGGTTCTGGAAACGCGAATACCAGCCGGGCTGGGCGCCGACTATCTGATCATCCTAAAAAACAACTGATGCAGCCAAAATCAACAACGGTAGAAGTAGGGGCCATGTCCAAACGGGACGTGCGGATCTCCATTCTCATCATCGGTGTGATGTTTTTCATCTTCGGGTTTACCTCCTGGGTGAACGCCATACTGATCCCGTACTTCAAGATCGCCTGCGAGCTAACCAGCAGCCAGTCGTACCTGGTGGCTTTCGCGTTTTACATTTCGTACCTGCTCATATCCGTTCCTTCGTCGTACCTGCTGAAAAAAACGGGCTTCAAAAAAGGAATGATGATCGGGTTCTGCGTAATGGCCGCGGGCGCGTTCATATTCGTGCCCGCCGCGCTGACGCGCACCTACGGCCTGTTCCTGCTCGGGCTTTTCAGCATCGGCGCGGGCCTGGCCGTGCTGCAAACCGCCGCCAACCCCTACATCACGATCCTGGGGCCGAAAGAGCGCGCGGCGCAGCGTATCAGCATCATGGGCATCTGCAACAAGTTCGCCGGCATCATCGCGCCGCTGATCTTCGCCGCGGTGATCCTGCGCGCTACCGACACCAGCCTGTTCAAAGAGCTGCCCGGCATGGACGCCGCCGCCAAAGGCGCCGCGCTCGACGAGTTCATCCGCCGCGTGATCTTACCGTATTCCGTGCTGGGAACGGCGCTGCTGCTGTTCGGCATCATGGTGCGCTATTCCCCGCTGCCGGAGATCAACACCGAAAGCGAAAGCAACGACGTGGCCGCCGCGAATGCGGACAAAACGAGCATTTTCGCCTTTCCCCACCTGATACTCGGCGCGCTGGCCATCTTCCTGCACGTGGGCACGCAGGTGATCGCGATAGACACGATCATCCCCTACGCGCAAACGATGGGCATCTCGCTGCTGGAAGCAAAAACCTTCCCTTCGTACACGCTGGCCGCCACGATCATCGGTTACCTGACTGGCATCACGCTCATCCCGAAATTCATCAGCCAGGTGAACGCCTTGCGCATATGCACCTTGCTGGGCGCGATCTTCACGCTCTGCATCATTTTTGTGAGCGGGCAGATCTCCCTGCTGGGTCATATGGCGGATATCAGCATCTGGTTCGTCGTATTGCTCGGGCTGGCGAACTCGCTGGTGTGGGCGGGCATCTGGCCGCTTGCGCTGGAGGGGCTTGGCCGCTTTACCAAAGTGGGCGCATCGGTGATGATCATGGGACTTTGCGGGAACGCGCTGCTGCCCGTTATTTACGGCCATTTCGCGGACGCGTCCGGCGAAAGGCTTGCGTACTGGGTATTATTTCCCTGTTACATCTATCTCATCTTTTACGCTTTTTACGGTCACCTTATCAGGAGGTGGAGCTTCAGATCATCCACTCCCGGTATCCAAATAAAAAAGGAAGTGCAGGCATATGGAATTTCGCAAGATCAAGATATTTAACGGCAGGATCATCACGCCTTACCGGATCATACAGGGCGGCACGGTGCTGCTCGAAGACGGGAAGATCCTGGCCGTAACGGAAGACGATATCCCCGTGCAAGACGCGATGGAGATAGACGCCCGCGGGCAGTATATTTCACCGGGTTTTATCGACATTCACGTACACGGCGGCGGCGACAGCGATTTTATGGACGGCGATGTGGCCTCTTTCCTGACCGTTGCGGAAACGCATATGCGCTACGGCGCCACTTCCATGGTGCCTACCACGCTGAGCAGCGACACGGCCAGTTTGCTGAATGCCGTAAAGCTTTATGACGAAGCCCACCGGCGCAACACGCAAGGCGCGGCTTTCCTCGGCATTCACCTCGAAGGCCCGTATTTCGCCATGAACCAGCGCGGCGCGCAGGACCCGCGCTATATCCGCAATCCCGCCCCGGAAGAATACAAAGCCGTGCTCGCTTCCACGAACGCCGTGGTGCGGTGGAGCGCTGCGCCCGAATTGCCCGGTTCGCTGGAATTCGGCCGCTACCTGCGACAATTGGGCATATTGCCCGCCGCCGCCCATACGGACGCTATTTATGAAGAAATGCTGGAAGCGTTCGAATGCGGGTACACACATGCCACGCATTTATATTCCGCCATGTCCGGCGTAACACGCCGCAACGCGTTCCGCTATGCGGGCGCCATAGAAAGCGCCTTCCTGATGGACGAAATGACGGTGGAGATCATCGCGGACGGTATTCATCTTCCCCCGCCGCTGCTAAAGCTGGTGTACAAGATCAAAGGCGCTGATAAAACCGCCCTGATCACCGACGCGATGCGCGCCGCGGGCATGCCCGAAGGCGAAAGCATACTCGGTGCAAGAGACAACGGTCTCCGCGTGATCGTGGAAGATGACGTAGCCAAACTGCCCGACCGCAGCTCGTTCGCGGGCAGCGTAGCCACCACTGACCGGCTGGTGCGCAATATGGTGAAGCTGGCCGACGTGCCGCTGGCGGACGCCGTGCGCATGATGACCAGCACACCCGCCGCCATCATGAAAGTAGCCGACCGCAAGGGTTCGCTCACGGCCGGTCGCGACGCGGATGTGCTGATATTCGACGAGGACATCCGCATGCACACCGTAATCGGCGGCGGCCGCATTCTTCACCAGGCAGCGCCTGCGCGCGGGTTCGAGCCGGTTTGATAAAGGTGAACCTGGCAGGATGCTGAAACGGTTAACGGAAAAAGGCTTATAACGTGGATGCCCATACGTGACATCGCTTATTTAAACGAAAATTCCATATGGAGATAAAAGACCAGCTAAAGATACACCGCTTCGACACCAGGAAACAGATGGGCGCCGCTGCGGCCGCCATGGTGGCGGACAAGATCAGGGAACTGCTTTCCGTGCAGGAACATCTCAACGTCATCTTCGCCGCCGCGCCTTCGCAGCAGGAATTCCTCGAATCGCTGGTACAGGAAAAAAATATTCCCTGGCATCGCATCGTCGCTTTTCACATGGACGAATACGCCGGGCTGCACCCGGACGCGCCGCAGGGCTTTGGCAATTTCCTGAAAGCGCGCATTTTTGATAAAGTGCCGTTCCGCGCCGTACACTATCTCAACGGCAACGCGCCCGACCTCGCCGCGGAATGCGAACGCTACGCCGCGCTGCTCGATCACGAAGGCGTGGACATCGTGAACCTGGGGATAGGAGAGAACACGCACATCGCGTTCAACGACCCGCACGTGGCGGATTTTGACGATCCCGCTACGGTGAAGGTGGTGGACCTCGACCTTGCCTGCAGGCAGCAGCAGGTGAACGACGGCTGCTTCAAAACCATCGATGAAGTGCCCACCCATGCGCTCACGCTGACGGTACCGGCGCTTTACAAGGCAAGGTTCGCCTATTGCATCGTGCCCGGCCCCGCGAAGGCAGAAGCGGTCTATCACACCCTCCACGCCCCGGTGGACGCGCGGCATCCCTCCACCATACTGAGACGGCATCCCCGCGCACAACTTTTTATAGATGCGGACAGCGCTGCAAAACTTTGACCTTACAATATACTTCTGCTACCAGATTGTACTTCAATAGCGATTAAGTACAACATTAAAAAAGCCGCCTCATATTGATGAAGCGGCCTTTTTTATCAATAGTGATGTCGATCAGTTTTTATAGTACGCGTGGTTCTCCCGCGTAATGATATCGATCGGCATGAACGATACTTTTTCCACCGGCGCAGCCATAACAAGATGCTGGTAAAGCGCCATGATGCCGCGATAACCCTGTTCCTGCGGCTTCTGGCAGATGAGGAAGTCGATCACGCTTTTTTGCAGGTAGGCGATGTTTTCGGGAAGGAAGTCGTAACCCACCAGCAGCATATTTTTTTTGCCTTTGTTCTCCAGGTAATGCGCCACATTGGCTACACGCGAATTGGTCACAAAAATGGCCCTGATATTGGGCGTCGCCGCCAGCGCTTCCGCCACTTTCTTTTCCACGGAACGGTCGTTGGTCTGGCGGATATCTATCTTCACGATCCGTTTTTCATTGTCCTTGAAATAAGACCGGAAACCTTCTTCCTTGCGCAGCAGGTGATGCTGGTTCTCAATCTCGTGCGACACGTTCACCACCAGTATCTTATCTTTCGGCTGGATGCAGTAATTGATGACGTGCGCGCTGAGATAACCGCTGTGGAACAGGTCAGGCCCTATGTAGCAGAGGCTTTCGCGGTTGGGTATGTCGGAATTGATAAAAACATAAGGGATGTTCTTTTCCTTCAGCGAATCGGTAAAGGCGACAGATTCCTCGATAAACGAAGGCGCCAGCAGAATGCCGTCCACCTTTGATTTGAGGATCTGTTTGGTTTGTTTTACGAATGAAGCCTTGCTGTTGAGGTCGAAGAAATAGTGGTGTACCTTGATGCCCATCTGCCTGATCTCCTCCTCGGCCTGCCGGATGCCGGCCAGCGGCGCGGCCCAGAACGCGGTTTCCGCGGAAACGGCAGGTATCAGGATGGCGAAGTTCAGCACTTTGCGCGATGCCAGCCTGCTGGCGATGATGTTGGGCTGATAGTTAAGCTCTTGTATGATTTTCTCGATCCTGGTCCTGGTTTTAGCGCTAACGCCCGATCTGTTATGGATCACCCTGTCCACCGTTGCGATAGAGACTTTCGCCCTGCGCGCGATCTCCTTTACGCCGTTGGGCTGCTCGTTTTGATTCGCTTTCATAGCTGATTTTACACGTGTATTCCCGAAAGTAGTGAAAAACAAATAAACGGAAATTTTTATTTTGCAGTAATGAAAAAGACCCTTACGCTGCTGCTTGCTTTGGCCGCAGGCGCTCTCCACGCACAGGATAACACCTTCACGAACCCGCTGCTGCCCTCGTGCGCCGACCCGTTCTCTTTTTATAAGGACGGCTACTATTATTACACCAATACGA
>CBINIO010000101.1:0-10935 GCA_966250725.1 uncultured Chitinophaga sp. | reverse complement strand
AGCTTGACTTCATAAGGCACTCCGTAGATAACAAATAGCGTATCGTTGTTGTTGATGGTGGAAAAACCGCGGATGCGGATCTGCGGCGTTGCGCCGGGCGCGCCGTCACTGATCACCTGCACGCCGGTAGCCTTGCCCTGCAGCGCTTCCACCGGGCTTGCCACGGGCTGCTGTTTCATCTGGTTGACGTTTACTACGGCCACCGCCCCGGTAAGGTCTTTAACACGTTGCGCTGAATAGCCTGTTACCACTACTTCTTCGAGTGATGTGTTGGAAAAGGCCAATGAGATGTTATAGGTTTTGCCCGCTTCTACCGTAACTTCCTGTGTAGTGAAGCCAATGCTGGAAATGACGAGCACGTCTCCATTGTTGGCCTGGATGGTAAATTCACCGTTCTCGTTAGTAACGGTCCCTTTGGTGGTGCCTTTGATCTGAACCGCGGCGCCGGGCACAGGCTGTTTGTCCTGCTCGCCGGTGACCTTGCCTTTAACGGTTTGCACCTGTTGATAAAAAAGCCCGGAAGCTACGGATGACCGAGCGTAAAGGGAGTCGGAAAAAACGACGGAAAGGAGAATGGCTCCGCCTATCGCTTTTTTCAGAAAAGCAACGTTCCTCTTGTTTTTCATAATTTTTTTGCGTTATTAGTCAGCGAAGATTTTTGAGCTTCGTCCCGGAAAGCCTTGCCCACACAGCAATACAGCTTACTTCCGGTTTACGTGAAAATCTGGAAGAGTTAAATGTGTGTCATAACATGGATTTTAAGGGTTAAAGAATAACCACGCAACCGGTATTACCGGCCACATCAGATCACAAACGGGCATAAGTCCTCATATTAGCGGTTCCCGCCGGCTTTTAGTGGACAATAAATAAGCTAGATTAACGTGGTTTAATCATTCGATTTCGAATTTGGCTTTGAACTAACTTCTCCTGCTACGTTTCTCGATAAAATAGAATGGGCGTGGGCTGTGTGATTTTGTTTCTTAAACTGTAATAACTGTGGAATGCACTTTTTGTTCAAATAATATTGAAGCATGTTAAAAGTACACTATCTTTTCATCAATTCCAAATGTAGGTTCAAGAAATCCGCCGCCTGCCGGGGCCGGTTTTCGCTCTTCCGATTTTAGCATGCACATTAGCAGCTTCCGCCCTATAATTTCCCGAAAACATCGCTTAATTTCAACCGTATCCTAAAAGATCCAAATGACTACAATCATTCCACGTAACCACGGCTACGCCGTTCGCGTCTCGCTCATCGCCGCTTTGGGCGGTTTTTTATTCGGTATGGAAGTGGCCGTTATCTCCGGCGCTGAAAAGACCATCCAGCAGCTATGGTCGCTGACCTCTTTCTGGCAGGGTTTCACAGTAGCGTCCAGCCTTATCGGCACCGTGTTCGGCTCGCTGCTGGCCGGCGGGCCCGCTCAAAAATACGGCCGCAAAAAAGTGCTGATGACGATCGCGCTGATGTACCTGCTGTCTGCCATCGGCTGCGCGCTCAGCTCGGCCTGGCTGCTGTTCGTGCTGTTCCGTTTTATCGGCGGGCTGGCCGTGGGCGCTTCTTCGGTGGTTGGCCCGATGTACATCTCCGAAATAGCGCCGGCGAAGATACGCGGGGCTTTGGCCGGATCGTTCCAGGTGAATATCGTGGCGGGGATCCTGGTGGCTTACCTGGCTAACTTCCTGCTGTCGGGCATGGGAGAAGACGCGTGGCGGTACATGCTCGGCGTAATGGCGATCCCATCGGTGATATTCGCGCTGCTGGTGAGAACCATCCCCGAAAGCCCGCGCTGGCTGGTGCTGAACGGGCAGGACGAAGCGGCGCAGCGCATCTTTGCGCGCACGGGCGAAACGGGCATCGCGGAGCTGATCCGCGAGGAGCATGCATTGGCGAAACAAGGCATCAAAGAGCGGCTGTTCTCCGGCAAATACAACAAACCAATTTTCTACGCCATGCTGCTGGCGATGTTCAACCAGCTGTCCGGCATCAACGCGATCATCTATTATGCCCCGCGCATCTTTGAAATGGCAGGCTTCAGCGCGGCGAGCGCCTTCCAGCAATCCGTGTATATCGGCGCGGCCAACTTCGTTTTTACCCTGCTGGCCATGAGCGTGATCGACCGTTTCGGCAGGAAAAAATTACTGCTTACCGGCGCGGCGGGCATGTTCGTTTTTCTCGCCTTAACGGCCATTGCGTTTAACAGTCCGGGTGGCGGCGGAAGCAGCGTGATCGTCTACCTCGTCGGTTTTATCGCCTGCTTCGCGTTCTCGCAGGGCGCGGTGATATGGGTGTTCATTTCAGAAATATTCCCCAACGCCGTGCGCTCGCAGGGCGGCTCGCTGGGCAGCTTCACGCACTGGATCATGGCGGCGATTATTTCATGGACGTTCCCCATCATCGTGGAAGGCAGCCCCGACGGCGGGTTCTATTCCTTCATCTTTTACAGCGTGATGATGCTGGCCTCGTTCCTCTTTATCTGGCGCGTAATGCCCGAAACCAAAGGGCGCTCGCTGGAACAGATACAGCAGGAGCTGGGCATCAAATAAACTGACCTATGATAGTGCTGATACAATCGATAGACCGTGTAGGCCTGGTGGCCGGCATTTCTTCCATCATGGCGAAAGAGCGGCTGAACATCGTGTCGCTGCGGGAGTTTGTGGATAAAACGGACAACCGTTTTTATATCCGCATAGAAGTGGAGAACGATATGGACCCCCTTGCCCTTGAAACCGCCATCCGGCAGGTGCTTCCGCCGGAGGCCTTTGTGAGCGTGAACCCGCGGCCGGAGAAAAAGATCGTGGTGATGGTGACGAAAGAATACCATTGCCTGGCGGACATACTCGTGCGCAACCAGTTCGACACGCTGGGCGCCGCTGTGCAATGCGTGATCGGCAACCACGAGGTGCTGCGGAATATCTGCGAACGTTTCGCCATTCCCTTCCATTACATTTCGCACGAGCAGGAAAGCAAAGCCGCGTTCGAGGAAAAAATAACGGAAACGATAGAAGGGTATAACCCCGATTACATCGTGCTGGCCAAGTTCATGCGCGTGCTCAGCCCTGATTTTGTAGCGAAGTACCCGGAAAGGATCATCAACATCCATCATTCTTTCCTGCCTGCTTTCGCGGGCAGCCGGCCTTACAAGCAGGCTTTTGAAAGAGGGGTGAAGCTGATCGGCGCCACTTCGCATTTTGTGACGAACCAGCTGGACGAAGGGCCCATCATCGCGCAGCAGGTGATACCGGTGAACCATTCGTTCACTACGGCGGACATGGTGAAGGCGGGGAAGGAAATAGAAGTGTCCGTGCTGGCGAAGGCGCTTTATCTTGTTTTCAGCGACCGGGTGTTCGTGTACCGGAACAAGACGGTGGTGTTCGAATAATTTCGCGCAAACATAAAAACGGGCTGACCGGAATGTTCCGCCCAGCCCTGATCATGGGTGGGATTAATTCCGTCTCCCCTGTTTCCATAAAAATTTCCGTAATTTTTTTCCAGAACGGCCTTAACCCATATGCGCCACACTGGCGCCCGGCGCTATTTCAAACGCGATGTTCACCTTAGTGCCCTGCGCAGCCCCGTCCTCGCCATACAGGTCGATCACCCGGATGTCGAAAGTGGAGTTGAAAAGCGCTTTATACAGCTCTACCCTTTCCATGCAAAGGTTCATGCCTTTGGACGCATGGCCCGGCACCCGGCGGCGCGTGGATTGTGCGCGGCCCACGCCGTTGTCGGTAATTTCGCAAAGCAGCTCCTGCTCCCTGGGCTTGCGCCAGCGGATGTGCAGGCTGCGGTCGCCTTCCTTGTTCATCAGCCCGTGCCAGATGGCGTTTTCAAGAAAGGGCTGGATGAGCATGCCCGGCACAAAATATTCATCGGGGTTAATGCCTTCCTCGATATCGATCTCATAGTCGAATGACTTGTTGGTGCGCAGCGCCTCGATCTTGAGATAATGCCCCAGCAGCTCCACTTCTTCCCGGAGGGATATAAAGTTCTTTTCCGCGTGCATCAGCACCATGCGCAGCAGCCGCGCGAAGTTGGACACGTAATCCGATGCTTTGTCGATATCCGCCGCCAGTATACAATGATAAATGCCGTTGAGACAGTTGAACAGGAAGTGCGGGTTCATCTGGCTTTTGAGCGTCACGAGGCGGAACTCCGCCAGCTGCTTGTGCAGCAGCTGTACTTCCATCGCCTGCCTGCGGGCCTTTTCCTCCATTTCCGTGCGCGCGATCTTGTAAGCGCAGATGGCGGCGATCCTTTCCAGCAGCGCCAGATGCCTCGTTTTGTAAAAGTTGCGGCCGGAATGCTCGGAATCAATGATGCCGATCACTTTACCGCCTTCAAAAATCGGCACGGTGATCTCCGAAAGCCGCCGTTCGTCGTCCACGATATAACGAGGGTCCCTGGAAGTGTCCGCGATGATCTCGGACTTGCCGGTAACGGCCACCGTGCCCACGATGCCGTGGCCCAGTTTGATCTCTATCGGGTCGCGTATCTCGAACCGTACGGGGTTCTTCGGGCCATAGGCGGCCTTTTGCACCAGCACGCCCTGCGCTTCGTCCACCAGGTATATCACGCAGTCTTCGAGATGCAGGCGGGAAATGCAGTTCTTCGCAACGTCCCAGAGGATATCGTCTACGGTATTTTTGCCGAATAAAGAGGAGGTGAAATAGTTGAGCGTGGCTTCCGCCCTGTATTGCCGGCGGTAACGCGCCATGCGGCGGTAAATTACCGCCAGCAGCAACAGCAGCGCAAATATGATCGCGATATAGACGGTTGGAGGCATTGGATTCGCCAAATTCCACCCTAATTTACTCTTTTTTCTCCGCAGCACGTTATATTTGCACCCATGGATCAGATCGTGCAGCAAATAGAAGCATACAAGCAGGAAATTGCCGCCTTCCAGCCCACAACGGCGGAAGAACTGGAACAATACCGCATCAAATTCCTCGGCACCAAAGGATTGGTAAAAGCCCTTTTCGGGGAAATGAAGTCCGTGCCCAATGAACAGAAGAAAGCGTTCGGGCAGGTGCTGAACAGCTTCAAGCTGCTGGCCGAAGGCAAATACGAAGCGTTCGAACACCTGAAGAACGGCGCCGCGGACGCTTCCGGCCACCTGGACCTTACGCTTCCCGGCGAGCCGCACCGCCTGGGCACGCGCCATCCCATCAGCATCGTGCGCAACAAGGCCATCCGTATTTTCGAACGCCTAGGCTTCACCATCGCCGAAGGCCCCGAGATAGAGAACGACTGGCACAACTTCACCGCGCTCAACCTCGACGAGAACCACCCGGCCCGCGATATGCAGGATACGTTCTACGTGCACAACAATCCCGACTGGCTGCTGCGTACGCATACCTCCTCCGTACAGGTGCGCGCGATGGAAGAAGGCAAACTGCCCATCCGCATCATCTGCCCCGGCCGCGTATACCGCAACGAGACCATCAGCGCCCGCGCGCACTGCTTCTTCCACCAGATCGAAGGGCTGTACATCGCGGAGAACGTTTCCTTCGCCGACCTGAAACAAACGCTGTACTACTTCGTGCAGGAATTTTTTGGCGAGAACTTCAAAGTGCGTTTCCGCCCGTCCTTTTTCCCCTTCACCGAGCCCAGCGCCGAAATGGACATCTCCTGCCTGATCTGCGGCGGCGAAGGCTGCAACGTGTGCAAACATACCGGCTGGGTGGAAATACTCGGCTGCGGCATGGTGCATCCGCAGGTGCTGGAAAACTGCGGCATCGATTCGAAAAAATACACCGGCTTCGCATTCGGCATGGGGATCGAAAGGCTTACCATGCTCAAATACCAGATCAAAGACCTCCGGCTGTTCTCGGAAAACGACCTCCGTTTCCTGAAGCAGTTCCAGGGCGCCATATAATTCTCCTTCAAAGGCCGGCACCCCCGGCCTTGTTTTTTTCCTCGTGTTTACCCTAATTCCATTCGTTATGCAATCCGTTCACGACATCCAGGTAATTACCGTTTGCGGCGCCGGCACCATGGGCGCGGGCATTGCACAGGTATGCGCCGCCGCCGGTTTCCGCACCCGCCTGTTCGACCTCAATGAGGCGGCCCTGCAGCGCGGTTACGCGCAGGTAGAAAACAACCTGCAAAAAGCCGTGGACAAAGGGAAGATGCCGCAGCAGCAAATGACGGACATCCTCGCGCGCCTCACGCTCTGCCGTCACATTTCCGAATGCACGGCCGATGTGATCATAGAAGCCATCGTGGAAAAGACCGAAGCAAAGGTCGCGCTGCTCAACCAGCTGGCCGCCGTCAATGCACCGGGCGCCATTTTCGCCACCAATACCTCTTCCCTTTCCGTTTCGGAGATCGCGCGGCAGGTGGAGCATCCGGAGCGCGTGGCGGGCCTGCATTTTTTTAATCCCGCCCATTTGATGCAGCTCGTGGAAGTGGTGCGCGGCGAGCAGACCTCCGAGCAGGTCGCCGGCCTGTTGCACGCATTCGTAAAAGAGCTGGAGAAAACGCCCGTGCGCGTAAAAGATTCTCCCGGCTTTATCGTGAACCGCGTGGCAAGACATTATTATCTTGAAGCGATGGAATCGGTGGCGAACGGCATAACCGACATCGCCACCGCCGACCGCCTGCTGGAAGCCGCGGGTTTCAGGATGGGGCCTTTTGCGCTGATGGACCTTATCGGCAACGATGTGAACTACGCCGTAACCCTGTCCTTGTACGAAGCCTTCGGGCAGGCGCCGCGTTTTATGCCGGGAGCGATGCAGGCGGACCTTGTCGCCAAAGGCGAACTGGGCCGCAAAACCGGGAAAGGTTTTTACAAGTATTAATTTACATTTGTGCCGCAATAACAAATCCATTCGCATGATCCTTGTAACCGGGGGAACAGGTTTTTTAGGCAGCTATCTTTTGCGGGCGCTCGTAGGCGCCGGCAAACCGGTGCGCGCCCTTTACCGCAGCCGCATCCCGGAGCAGGTAAGCGACATCCGCGACAAGGTGGAATGGGTGCAGGGCGACGTGCTGGACACCGGCGTGCTCGAAGACGCGATGGAAGGCGTTACCGCCATCTATCATTGCGCGGCGGTGGTATCTTTCCAGCCGGACAAACGGGATGAAATGCTCCGGATCAATATCGAAGGCACGGCCAACGTGGTGAATCTCGCCATCGACGCCGGCGTGCGGAAGATCGTGCATGTAAGCTCGGTAGCTGCGCTCGGCCGCGCGAAAGAGCAAACGGCCATTACCGAAGAATCGCAGTGGGAAGAAAGCCGGAACAACTCCAACTACGCCGTCAGCAAACACCTCAGCGAAATGGAAATATGGCGCGGCATCGCCGAAGGTTTGAACGCCGTGATCGTGAACCCTTCCATTATTCTCGGCAGCGGTTTCTGGCATGACGGTACGGGGCTGATGCTGAAAAACGCCTGGAAAGAATTCCCTTATTATACGGACGGCGTGAACGGCTTTGTGGACGTGCGCGACGTGGCCGAAGTGATGATAAAGCTGATGGACAGCCCGATCACCGGCGAACGTTTTATTCTCAACGGCGACAACTGGCCGTACCGTCAACTGTTTACCCGCATGGCCGGAGCGCTCGGAAAAAAACCGCCGCATATCGCGGCCAAACCCTGGATGGCGGCGCTGGTATGGCGGGTGGAAAAGCTGCGCGGCCTGCTCACCGGCAAACGCCCGCTCATTACCCGCGAAACCGCGCGTACCGCGCAGCTGAAAGTATATTACAGCAACGAGAAGATCATGCAGGCTTTGCCCGGCTTCCGCTTCCGCCCGCTTGAAGAGACGGTGGAAGAGGTGAGCAAGGCGTATCTCGCCGACAAAGCCGGTCAATAGATCACAGGTCATAAGCTGCCGATCCTCAACGGCCGCCGGTCGGGCGGCATCAAATCCATCTTTCTTTTCCGCAAAACAAGGCGTGGGTGCTGGCAGTGTTACAGCAACCCCAGCATTACCGCCGCGAGCGTTCTTTGCAAGCCCGCGTCCGCCTTTGCGTTGATCCATGCGCGGGGATTTTCACCGGTGAGCACGGCCGCAACGGGCACGCCTTTCAACTGGAACTCATAACAGATCCTGTCCGTGCTGTTGCGGGCGCCGTAACGGTTGTGCGCCGTCACCCTGATCGCGTCGGTCGAAGAACGGAGAACGCCTACAGGTTTGTTGTCGTTCAGCTCGAGGTAAGCGATGTTCTTTTTCAGCAGCAGCTCCCAGCTTTTAAGCGGGTCCTGCGCGGTGGCGCCGGCGTAAATGTACCGGAGCGGCTCGTCGCCGGGCAGGTCGTTGAGCGCGGCGGGAAGCGGGCGGTTGGAAAAAGTGATCTTCCGCGTGCCGAGCACCTGCAAAAGCAGTTCGGCATCATGGCCTTTGACGGTGAAATAAAAAGCGTCCTGCGTGTTCCTGAACTGTTTCGCCGGCGTGTTGGCGGCGATGCCGTTGGTGCGGGACGAAGTGCCGTAATCGCCGAGCGTGATCGTTTTGGCCGTCAGCCATCCGTCTTTGATCTTAACCGGCTGTTCGTTCGCCGCGATATAAAGACCGGGATCGGCCGCGGGCGGCTTTACGGTGGCACAGGCCGTTAAAAGCAGGCAAAGGGCGGCGAAGGGGCCATAAATGGTTTTTATCATGCTTTCTGAACTAACTGTTGAGCTTTGACCAGATCTCGGGAAGCCGTTTGATCCAGGCCAGTTCCTTTTTCTTTTCGCGGGCGTCTTCCACGGGCGAGCCGAAGTAGGTTTTACCGCCTTCGATCGATTTGCCGATGCCGCTTTGCCCGAGCACAACGGCGCCTTTGCCGATGGTCAGGTCTTTGTTGACGCCAACCTGTCCCCAGAGTATCACATTATCCTCCACGATCGCTTTTCCACCGATGCCTACCTGCGCGGCAAAAAGACAGTTCTTCCCGATCACCGCGCCGTGACCGATATGCACCATGTTATCGAACTTGGTGCCGGCGCCGATGATGGTATCGCCGCTTACGCCTTTGTCGATGGTGCAGCCCGCCCCGATCTCCACATCATGTTCGATGATCACGCGGCCGCAGCTGAGCAGCTTGTCGTACATCACCTCCCGTTCCGCCCTTCTTTTAAAATAGAACGCGTCCGCCCCGATAACGGTGCCGGCGTGAATGATCACGTTGTCGCCGATGGTGGTATGGTCGTAGATGGTAACGTTGGGATGGATGATGCAGTTCTTCCCGATGGAAACGTGGTGCCCGATCACGACGCCGGGAGATACCACGGTGCCTTCTCCGATCACGGCGGTATCGCTCACGGGGGAAGTGACCGGTACGAAGGGGCGGTGTTTTTTTACAAGGCTGACGTAGGCGCTGAAAGGATCGCCGGTTACCAGCAACGCTTTGCCGGCGGGCGCTTCCACCTTCTTGTTAATGATGATGATGGTGGCGGGTGAAGTAAGGCAGGCGTTGTAATACTTCTCGAAATCCACGAACGAGATGTCGCCCGGTTCCACTTTATGTATCTCGTTGATACCGGTAGCCATGAGCGTTCCGTCACCTACCAGTTCTGCGCCAATGAACGCAGCTATTTCTTTTACCGCAATCGGTGTTTCAAACTTCATAGTTCATCTTTAAATCAGGCAACAAAGTTAGGGGGCGTTATCCACACTTTTTTTCCGCCTGTGAATAAAATTTCTTGTAAAATTTTTCTTTTGTGATGAAATTCTTTTTAATATTGTGTAGGGAATTTTATTTCCCTGTACTTACTAACCCATTCACATAACAAGAAAGTCTGATTGTAATCACGGTCAGACTTTTTTTATTGCCCTTGTAACCCGCGGCAGCAAAGCGTTTCAAAGCATTCATTTTTTTCTTCTTTCCATCGCGGTAACAATGCGCGGCCTGTTTTGACGGGTTGAAGCATAAAAACACCCTTTGGCCGTTTTCCCTTTTTTTGATCCGGGACGCCCTTAAACGCGTTTCTAAAGGCAAAAATTTTTAACGGCGGCATCCTTCGGGGTCAATCCTGCAGGTTAGCCATTTTGATCAGTTGCTGCAGGCTGAGTATCCTGATCTTTTTACCGCTGAGGTCTATCACTTTCTCTTTTTTGAATTCGGAAAGCAGGCGTATCGCCGATTCGGTAGCGGTACCCACGAGGTTGGCGATCTCTTCCCTGGAAAGGGTTACGTTGATGGTCTGCCCGTCCGCTTCCAGGCCGTAAGTGTTCTTTAACGTAAGCAGGGTTTCGGCCAGCCGTTCCCTTACGGGCTTCTGCGCAAGATGGGTGATCTTTGTGTCCGCCCTTCTCAGTTCGCTGGTAAGTATCTGCATCATCTTCAGCGAAAGGGCGTTGTCCGTTTGCAGCACCTGGAGGAAAATATCGCGGGGGATAAAACACACCGCGCTGTCTTCCAGCACGGTAGCGGTAGCGGTATAAGGTTCGTTGTCGATCAGCGCTTTGTAACCGATCAGGTCGCCGGGTCTTACGAGCCGGATGATCTGGTCCTTCCCTTCGTCGCCGCTGTGGGAAAGTTTCACCTTCCCGGTATTGATGCAGTAGATGCCATAGGGATGCGCGCCTTCATGGAAAATTTCCTGGCCTTTCCTGTATAACTTGCACGTTTTGGCCCGGGCTATTTCCGCCACATGTTCAGGCGTGGCGGCGGAGAAGATCTCGCCCGGGTACTTGCTGCAGAACCGGCATTCTGTTTGATCGCTTAACATATCATATGCCATAAAACCTCTAAGGATGCGGCAAAATTACTAATTTACAGCCCCTTAACCAAAGTAAGCATTTTGAGCCTGCACTATTTTTCCGTGTACAAGCCGTACGAAGTGTTGACCCGCTTCGGAAAGGAAGGCGACAAGGCCGTTCTGTCCGACTTCTTTGACGTGCCCCGCGATGTGTACCCCGTTGGCCGGCTCGATTACGACAGCGAAGGGCTGCTGATACTCACCAATGATAAGTCGCTCAACCAGCGCCTGCTGCTTCCGCAACAT
>CBINIO010000100.1:0-10962 GCA_966250725.1 uncultured Chitinophaga sp. | reverse complement strand
CTCCAGGAACGAGCTGCAATCCGAATATGATGCAGCCCAGGCGCGCCTGGACGACCTGATTTCCCAGAACTCGCGCATGGACAGCCTCGTAAAAAGCAAGGATAAAGAAATAGCGGACGTAAAAGGCCGCATCCAGAGCATTCTCAACAACAAAAACGCAACCTCGGCCCAGCTGGCCGAAGCGCGCAGGCTCATCGAGCAGCTGAAAGCCAACACGGAAAACTATGTTGCCACCATCGAAAGACTGGAAGGCGAAAAGATCGTGCTGGTGGGCGAACGCGACGTGGCCATTAAAGAACGCGATTCAGTGGTGACCGTAAAGGACAGCCTCGGCAAACGCGTGGACCTCGGCTCCGTGCTGCATGCTTCCAATATCAAACTGTCGCCCATCAACGTAAGGCGCAACGGCAAGGAGGAAGTGACCTCCAAAGCCAAACGCGCCGACATGATGCGGGTTTCTTTCGACCTGGACAACCGCATCGCGCAGTCCGGCGATAAAGAGATCTTTGTAGCCATCACCGCGCCCGACGGTTCTCCCCTGGCGGTGGAAGCCCTCGGCAGCGGCCGCTTCACCCTCGAAGACGGAACGGAAAAACTGTACACCGTGAAAAAGCTGGTGTCTTACGAAGCCGGTACTTCCACGCCCGTGAGCATGGACTGGAAACAGAACTCCGACTTCAAAGCCGGCGACTACACCGTGGAAATTTACCAGGGCGGTTACAAGATCGGCGCAGGCAAAGTGAACCTGAAAAAGGGCGGCCTGTTCAACTAACGACCAACAATCCAACATTCATAACACCGGGGCGCGGCATTCAGCTGCGCCCCTTTTTATTTGTTAAGCACTAGTTATTGCGCTTAAAATATATATGAAAATAAAATAAAATTAACTTTCTTTGCGAAGCAATTACGAACGAGCTTACATTAGACGAAAAAAATGAGGATTTGAACCGGAACGATGCTGTACGGCGGAGTGATTTGGGAAAAAAGCCAGTATTATGAAGCTATTCGATAATCAACAAGAGATGGGACCTGCGAACAAAGTTGTATATGTGATAGACGACGATGAGATTTTTCATTTTATAGTCAGGAAGATGATCGGTTTGCAGGGCTGGGACGTGCGCGTGAATTCTTTTCTTTCCGCCGAGGACGCCATCGAGGACCTCACCTCGTTCGCCACCGGCAAGCTCCCCTGCCTTATTATCCTGGACATGAACATGCAGCGGATGAACGGCTGGGATTTCATCGAGGCTTTCCGCGGCTTCAAGAACAAGCTGCCGCAGGACGTGCCCATCATCATGTGCTCTTCCTCCATGAACATACAGGACATGGAAAAAGTGCGCAGAACACCGGAGCTGACGGCTTACATCACCAAGCCGCTCGACCGGTCCAAAATGAAGGAAATCGAAAAATATCTCTGAAAAAGAGAGCTAATACCCAAAAAAGTAACCCAATAAAAAGAGCGGACACATGGTCCGCTCTTTCCTTTTTTATTATTCTTCATTTTTACGCTGATACGGTCTCGCCGTACATTTCGGCGCGCAGGTTGCGCACGCGCTCGTCGGCGAGGTATTCGTCGAAGGTGCTCAGGCGGTCGATGATACCGTTGGGCGTGATCTCGATGATACGGTTGGCCACGGACTGCATAAAAGTGTGGTCATGCGTGGTAAAAAGCACGATGCCTTTGAAGTCCTTCATGCTTTCGTTGAAGCTCTGGATCGATTCGAGGTCCAGGTGGTTGGTAGGTTCGTCGAGGATCACCACGTTCGGGTCCTGCAGCATCATGCGGCTCACCATGCAGCGCACTTTTTCGCCGCCGCTCAGCACCGCCGTCTTTTTCATGATCTCGTCGCCGCTGAACAGCATCCGGCCGAGGAACCCGCGCAGGAAAGGCTCGTCCACATCGGTCACATGCGCCGGCACGTACTGGCGCAGCCAGTCCATGAGGTTGAGGTCGCCGGTGAAGAACTGGGCGTTGTCGTCGGGCAGGTATGCTTTGGTAACGGTGGTGCCCCATTCCAGCTTGCCGCTGTCCTGCTGCTGATCGCCGTTAATGATGTCGAAGAAAGTGCTGAGGGCGAGATGGTCCTTGGAAAGGAACGCGATCTTGTCGCCCTTGTTCACGCTGAAGGTCACGTCGCTGAACAGCTTGCGGCCGTCCACCGATTTTTCCAGCTTCTCCACGTTCAGTATCTGGTTGCCCACTTCGCGGAGCTGTTTGAAGATGATGCCGGGGTATTTGCGGCTGGAAGGTTCGATGTCTTCTATCACCAGCTTCTCCAGGGCCTTCTTGCGGGAAGTGGCCTGTTTGGATTTGGAGGCGTTGGCGGAGAAGCGGGCGATAAAGTCCATGAGGTCTTTCCGCTTTTCTTCCATCTTTTTATTCTTGTCGCTGATCTGGCGTGCGATCAGCTGGCTGGATTCGTACCAGAAGGTGTAGTTGCCGGTGTAGATCTTGATCTTGGCGCGGTCAACGTCCGCCACGTGGGTACACACGGCGTCGAGGAAGTGACGGTCGTGGCTCACCACGATCACGATGTTCTCATAATCGGCCAGGAAGTTTTCGAGCCAGCCGATGGTTTCCACGTCCAGGTGGTTCGTCGGTTCGTCCAGCAGCAGTATGTCAGGATTGCCGAACAGCGCCTGCGCCAGCAGCACCCTCACTTTGAGCGCGCCGCTCAGGTCTTTCATCAGCACCTGGTGCAGGTCTTCTTTCACGCCGAGATCGCCCAGCAGCGTACCGGCGTCGCTTTCGGCGGTGTAGCCGCCCATTTCGCCGTATTCCGCTTCCAGCTCGCCCGCGCGCATACCGTCCTCTTCCGTGAAATCTTCCTTCGCATAAATGGAATCCCTTTCATGCGCGATCTCCCAGAGCTTCTTGTTGCCCATAAGCACCGTGTTCAGCACGGTTACCTCGTCGAACTCGTAGTGGTTCTGCTTCAGCACGGACATGCGTTCGCCGGGGGTGATCTCCACCGTACCCTTGTTCGGCTCTATTTCGCCGGAAAGGATCTTCAGAAAGGTGGACTTGCCTGCCCCGTTGGCGCCGATAACGCCGTAGCAGTTGCCTTTTGTAAAGTTGATGTTTACTTCATCGAACAACACCCGTTTGCCGAAAGAAAGCGTGACGTTTTTAACACTGATCATACCTGGCTGTGAATTTGAAGCCGCAAAGTTACGAAATCCCGGCCATAACTCCATAGCCTGCTTTCGGCCATTTAACAGCCGTTATTGAACATTTCCGGGATATGTAGCGTTATCAATTACAACAAAAATCCTCTCCATGATCCATGAACTCGCGAAATACTGGTGGCTGGTAGTGCTGAGGGGCGTGCTGGCCGTGCTTTTCGCCATAATGGCCTTTATCTGGCCCGCCATCACCCTCGCCATCCTCGTCATATTCCTGGGAGCTTACCTGCTGGTTGACGGCATTTTTGCGCTGCTGCACGGTTTCAGGATCATGAAGACCGACCGCAGCTGGTGGGGTTTTGTGCTGGTAGGGCTGGCGGGCATCGCCGCGGGGCTTGTCGCCCTGTTCATGCCGGGCATCACCGCGCTTTTTCTTGTCACGCTGGTGGCCCTGTGGTCCATTGCAACGGGTATCCTGGAAATTATCATCGCCATACGGCTGCGGAAAGAAATTACCGGTGAATGGATGCTGATACTGGCGGGCATTTTCTCGTTAATTTTCGGGATATTGCTGCTGATGCAGCCGGTTGCCGGCGTGGTGGTCATTTCATGGTGGCTGGGCGCCTATGCCCTTTTCCTCGGTATTTTCCTGCTTTCGGTCGGTTTCCGGCTGAGGCGGGTGTTCAGGGAATTCAAACATGTTTAAACTTCTTCACGCCGCCATGGTCTAACGGCCCGGGAGTGCAACGATCTGCTGAATTATGCTTATGAAAAAAGGGCTGCCCGCATAAGGCAGCCCTTCCTTGTGTTATTTCCCGATCCCTTCCAGGTAGAAGAGAAAAGCGTATTGCAGGGCCACGTTCTTCAATGCCTTAAAACGCCCGCTGGCGCCGCCATGACCGGCTTCCATGTTCGTTTCCATCAACAATATCTCGTCCCCCTTTTTCAGCTCGCGCAGCTTCGCCACCCATTTGGCCGGCTCGAAATACTGTACCTGCGAATCGTGCAGGCCTGTGGTAACGAGCATGTTCGGGTATTCTTTGGCTTCCACGTTGTCGTAGGGGGAATAGGATTTCATGTACTCGTACGAGTCCTTGTTTTTCGGGTTGCCCCATTCGTCGAACTCGCCGGTGGTCAGCGGGATGCTTTCGTCGAGCATCGTGGTCACCACGTCCACGAAGGGCACGGCGGCGATCACGCCTTTGAACAGGTCGGGGCGCATGTTCACCACGGCGCCCATCAGCAGGCCGCCCGCGCTGCCGCCCATGGCGTACAGGTGTTCTTTGGACGTATATTTGTTCGCCACGAGGTATTCCGCGCAATCGATAAAATCGGTGAAGGTGTTTTTCTTTTTGAACATCTTGCCGTCCTCATACCACTGCCTGCCCAGCTCCTGCCCGCCGCGGATGTGCGCGATGGCGTAACAGAAACCCCTGTCCAGCAGGCTGATGCGGTTGGAGCTGAAATAAGGCTCGGTGCTGTTGCCGTAGGAACCGTAACCATACAGCAGCAGCGGCGCTTTACCATCCTTCCCGAAACCTTTTTTGTACACCAGCGAAACGGGCACCATCGTGCCGTCCGCCGCTTTCGCCTGTATGCGCTCGGTCACGTAATTTTTCGGATCGTAACCGCCGATCACTTCCTGCTGTTTTTTCAGCTCCTTCTCTTTCGTTTCCATGTTGTAATCGTAGGTGGAATAAGGAGTAGTGAGCGAGGTGTACGAATACCGGAGCGTTTTGGTGTCCATTTCGGGATTGCCGGTGCTGTACGCTACGTACGCGGGTTCGCCGAAGTCGAGGTAATGCTCCTGGCGTGTCGTTTCGTTGATGATGCGCAGCTGCGTGAGACCGCCCTTGCGCTCGGACAGCACCAGGAAATCCTTGAACAGGTCGATGCCCTGCAGCAATACGTCCGGCCGGTGGGCGATCAGCTCCTTCCAGCCTGATTTTGACGTATTGTTCTGCGGGGCGGTCATCAGCCGGAAGTTCTTCGCTTCGTAATTCGTCACGATATACCAGGTATCGCCGCGGTGATCGATGTCGTACAGCATGTCTTTTTCACGCGGGTGGAATATTCTGAATTCACCATCGGGATCGTCCGCGCGCAGGTAGCGGTATTCGGACGACAGCGTGCTGCCGCTGCCGATCAGGATATAATCCTTCGATTTGGTACGGCCGAGGTATACGGAATAGGTATCGTCCTTTTCATGGAATATCAGCGCATCCTTTTCCACCGGCGTGCCCAGCCTGTGCCGGAAGATCTTCTCGGAACGCAGCGTGGTGGCGTCTTTGAAGGTGTAGAAAAAAGTTTTGTTGTCTTTCGCCCATACCGCGCCGCCGGTCGTATTTTTGATTACGTCGGGGTATATCTCGCCGGTTTCCAGGTTCTTTACATACAGGTTGTACTGGCGGCGGCTCACGGTGTCCACGCCGTATACGAGCAGCTTGTTGTCATAGCTCACGGCCGTGCCGGCCACCTGGAAATATTCATGTCCTTTCGCGAGCTCGTTCACGTTGAGGTATATTTCTTCGGGAGCGGATTCGGAGCCTTTTTTGCGGCAATAGACCGGGTATTCCTTTCCTTCTTCGTAACGGGTGTAATATACGTACCCGTTGGTAAGCACGGGAACGCTTTCGTCCTTTTCCTTGATGCGGCCTTTCAGTTCTTCGAAGAGGTCTTCGCGCAGCTGTTTGACGGGGCTGAGCATCGTGTCCGTATACCTGTTCTCTGCCTCGAGGTAAGCGATCACCTTCGGGTTCTCCCTTTCGTTGAGCCAGTAATAATTATCGATCCGGGTGTCGCCGTGGATCGTGAGTTCTTTTTTGATCTTTTCTGCCGTTGGCGGTTTCACGTTCATTATCTCGGTCTTTTTATCTGAATTGTTATTGCAGGCGGTCAGCATCGCTAAAGCCAGCACGGGAAGGGTTATGGATTTCATAATACAGGTTTAGGCTTATTAAATATAAAGAAAAAGGGGCTGACCAAAAAAGTAACGGTCAGCCCCATTTATCCGGGTGCCTGCTGGAGGCCGGTCATCGTCTTTGATAAGCCCCCGGTATGTTTTTTAACGGATGACCATTTTTTCAGGGTCCCAGTCTATCAGTTTCTTTTTGAAATAACTTTCGTTCACCGCCAATGCCGGGCCTGCGGCGCGGAGGCCGAAGGTGGCGTCTTCCACCACGGGTTTGCCCGTGCGGATGGACTCGAAGAAATTGGCGAAATGGTCCAGGCGGTCGTCGTAACCGGCCGGCGCTTTATACGCGGACTCGGTGGTTTTTACTTTCGCGCGGTCGGCTTCGCTGTATTTGGCGTTGTATGCTTTGACGTAAGCTTCCTGCTGTTCTTTGGTGAAGGTGTTGAAGGTGTCCCATCCGCCGTAACCCGGCGCCACGGGCAGTTTGTGCTGCCTGATCTTAAAGTCGTTCCAGCCCAGCTCCATCACGCCTTCGGTGCCTATCAGGCGGGTGTATTCCGATCCGCCGCCGCCGTCTGCGAAGTTCACGCGCAGCTGCATCTGGAAGGAAGGATGGTTTTCCGTTTCGGGATAATCGAAAATGGCCACCATCACGTCCGGCACGTCGCGGCCGTCTTTCCACTGCACGAGGTTGCCCGCGCTGTAAATGCGGCTGGGGCCGTTGGAGCCGATCATGAAGTGCAGACCGGTAATGAGGTGTACGAACAGGTCGCCGGGCACGCCGGTGCCGTAGGCCTGGTAGTTTCTCCAGCGGAAGAACCGCACGGGATCGAAAGGTATTTTAGCCGTGTCTTTCAGGAAGGTGTCCCAATCCACCGTTTTTGGCGAAGCGTCGGTGGGAATGGAATACTGCCATGCGCCCAGCGCGCTGTGCCGGTCTATTTTGGCTTCCACGAGATTCAGCCGACCGATGTCGCCCGCCAGGTAACGCCTGCGGGCTTCGGCCAGCGCCACGCTGCTCACGCGCTGGCTGCCCACCTGCAATACTTTGTTGGTGCGCTTTTGCGCGGCGATCACCTGGTGGCCTTCTTCGATCTGCTGCACCATCGGTTTTTCGCAGTACACGTGTTTGCCTTTTTCCATGGAGGCGATGCTGATGGTGTCGTGCCAGTGGTCCGGCGTGGCGATCACCACGGCGTCGATATCTTTTCTTTCGAGTATCTCACGGTAGTCGCGGGTGGTGAAGATCTGTTTGCCGTACACGGCCTTCGCTTTTTCGAGGTGGCCGTCGTAGAGGTCGGCCACGGCTACCAGCTCAACGCCGGGTACTTTCAGCGCGGTGTTCACGTCCCCGAAACCCATGATGCCCATGCCGATGCCGGCGATGCGGATCTTGTCGTTCGGGCTGATGCGTTTTTCGGGTTGAAGGATAATGGCCGGCTCTGCTGCCAGGCCGCTGAGAGATCCTGCTCCCAGCAATGCTGCGGTGCTGCCAAGTTGTTTGATGAACTTGCGACGGGAATTTGTAGACATATGCCCAAGATAAGAAAGGGTGCGGGAAAATGCAATCGGGTTTGGGATGAGCGGGGGGAGCCATTTATGAAAAGGATTACAACAATATACTAAGGCTCGTCAACTATTTTGAATTTTTTGAAATATTTGCCAAGTACACTAAACAGGATGCTGCCAAATATTATCCTTTCAATGTCCTGATTTTCCTGCGGGCTCAACCAATGAATACGTTCGGGAGCCAGCAGATGCCATGATCTGATCAAAATCATGGCGATAACAATAAAACCTACTATGTAAAGACCAACACAAACGATTCTATGAATATGTGTCCGATAGTTTTCCCCGCGCTGCGCATCTTTAAACTTCCTGTCATTTTCAAGGTTGGCAAGACGATCATCTATGGTAACAGAATGAGATTCTGCCGCCATATTGATAACATTTAAATCGGGATTCTGATTTTGAGGCCGGGTATTGTCATTACCCCCTCCGGCCTGCTCAATTTGCGGTTGCATTGGTTGTAGCTCGCTGGATTTTCTGTTTATAATGACTTTTAATCAAGTCATTGGGAATAATCGCCGCGCGGGAAGTTTTTCCGCCTTGCTTATTCCAGACGATATCCCACGGGGTATTCGGCTGATGCGTGAATGCACTTAGTTGAATACCGGTAAAATCTTTATACACCTCCCAAACTTTATCTAACAGGGGTACCACGGTATGATCGGGATATGGCATTATGTCCCCTTCCCGGTACATCTCTGTAATCTGCCTGTCTCCATAATGCTTGAACGTACTATACAAGCTATCAATTACAGGTCCATATTTCCACGCCTGAACGGCTTCGTCAAGAAGTTCCACATCATATAGCCCCAATCTCCATCCGTGAGCTATGTATGTGAGCTTAATTAATTTCATCGGGGTCAATTCGTCACCACTGCCAATGCTCTTTCTGATAAAGTAATTTGCGATCTGGTGCGAGGTATATATCATAGTATCAAAATTAGACCTTTTTCAAATTATTAGAACACAATGGTCAAGTTAACAAACAAAGCAGTACAACAATCACCAACCGAATATACTAATTTTTTTAGCACCCAATCATTACAAAATAAAAAAAATCAGCTTGCCCCCCTGAATAACAAAAGCCGGCCAAACAGCCGGCTTTCGCTTTACTTATAAGTAATACAGATATTCTTATTTAGACGAGAACCCCGCCGTAATGAACTCCCTGTTCAAACGGGCGATGTTGGAGATGGAAATGCCTTTCGGGCATTCCGCTTCGCAGGCGCCGGTGTTGGTGCAGCTGCCGAAGCCTTCCCTGTCCATCTGGGCCACCATGTTCTCCGCGCGGTGTTTGTGCTCGGGCTGGCCCTGCGGCAGCAGCGCCAGCTGGGAGATCTTCGCGGAGGTGAACAGCATGGCGGAAGAGTTTTTGCAGGCCGCCACGCAGGCGCCGCAGCCGATACAGGCTGCCGCCGCAAATGCCGCGTCCGCATCCGTTTTATCGATGGGTATGGCGTTCGCGTCCACGGCGTTGCCCGTGTTCACGGAAATAAAACCGCCCGCCTGGATGATGCGGTCGAAGGCGCTGCGGTCTACCGCCAGGTCTTTGATCACCGGGAAAGCCTTGGCCCTCCAGGGTTCCACCACGATGGTATCGCCGTCGTTGTAGGCGCGCATGTGCAGCTGGCAGGTGGTCGTTTCGTGCCAGGGGCCGTGAGCGCGGCCGTTTATATACATGGAGCAAGCGCCACAGATGCCTTCGCGGCAGTCGTGGTCAAATGCGATAGGATCTTTGCCTTCGTTGATCAAACGCTCATTCAGTACGTCGAACACCTCGAGGAACGACATATCGGCCGACACGTCGGAAACCTGGTAGGTTTCGAAACGGCCTTTGTCCTGCGGGTTTTGCTGGCGCCAAACTTTTAATGTGAGCTTCATAATTTTAAATTTATATGTCCCTTATCAACTTTATTTGTAGCTACGCTGCGTAGGATGAACGATGTCGAACTCCAGCGGTTCCTTGTGCAGCTCCGAGCTGCTCGGGCCTTTGTATTCCCAGGCCGAAACGTACTGGAACTCTTCGTCGATACGCTGTGCTTCGCCGTCCTTGTCCTGCGATTCTTCGCGGAAGTGGCCGCCGCAGGATTCGCGCCTGTTCAGCGCGTCCTTGCACATCAGCTCGCCCAGCTCCAGGAAGTCCGCCACGCGGCCGGCTTTTTCCAGCTCGGGGTTGAACTCGTTCTGCGAACCGGGGATGCGCACGTCTTTCCAGAATTCCTCGCGCAGCGCCTGTATCTCTTTGATCGCTTCCTGGAGGCCCTTTTCGTTCCGCGCCATGCCGCATTTGTCCCACATGATCTTGCCCAGGGCTTTATGGAAATGGTCCACGGAATGTTTGCCTTTTATGTTCATCAGCTTGTCCAGGCGCTCCTGCACTTCTTTTTCGGCTTCCACGAAAGCGGGGTCGTCGAGGGGAATGGGTTTGGTATGAATCTCGTTGGCGAGATAGTTGCCGATGGTGTAAGGGATCACGAAATAACCGTCCGCCAGGCCCTGCATCAGCGCGGAAGCACCGAGGCGGTTAGCGCCGTGGTCGGAGAAGTTGGCTTCGCCGAGGGCGTACATGCCGGGTACGGTGGTCATCAGCTCGTAATCCACCCAGAGGCCGCCCATGGTGTAGTGCACCGCGGGATAAATGCGCATCGGGGTCTCGTACGGGTTTTCGCCGGTGATCTTGGCGTACATGTCGAACAGGTTGCCGTATTTTTCTTTCACCACTTCTTTACCCATGGCGATGATCTCTTCTTTGCTGGCATGGTCCTCGCCTTTTTTGCTGGCCTCGATCTTGCCGTAACGCATGATCGCGTCGGCGTAATCAAGGTACACGGCCATTTTGGAAGCGCCTACGCCGTAACCGGCGTCGCATCTTTCTTTGGCCGCGCGGGAAGCCACGTCGCGGGGAACGAGGTTGCCAAAGGCGGGATACCTTCTTTCGAGGTAATAATCCCGTTCTTCTTCGGGTATGTCGGTAGCTTTGCGGGTATCGTTCTGTTTTTTAGGCACCCAGATGCGGCCGTCGTTGCGGAGCGATTCGGACATGAGCGTGAGCTTGCTCTGGTGATCGCCCGAAACGGGGATGCAGGTGGGGTGTATCTGCGTGAAGCAGGGGTTGCCGAAGTATGCGCCTCTTTTGTGGGCTTTCCAGGCCGCGGTAACGTTGGAGCCCATCGCGTTGGTGGAAAGGAAGAACACGTTGCCGTAACCGCCGCTGCAGATCAGCACCGCGTGACCGAAATGCCTTTCCAGCTTGCCGGTAACGAGGTCGCGGGCGATGATGCCGCGGGCTTTGCCGTCCACCTTCACGATGTCGAGCATTTCATGACGGCTGTACATTTTCACATTGCCGAGGG
>CBINIO010000099.1:0-10983 GCA_966250725.1 uncultured Chitinophaga sp. | reverse complement strand
GTTTCCGCAGGAATGGCATGTTGCAGGGCGGGCTGGGCCTCCCGGGCTTCCTGCATTCTTTCGTTAGATGCTGACATGAAGTACGGTTTTAGCTGTCCGGCAGCGGAGCAGCGGTATTAATTAAAGTATATGGTCCTTTCGTAAACGGGTCAAAAAATGATCGTGGCGTATCAGGTATGCTGCTGTAATTCTTTCGCAAGATTTTCCAAAGCGGCGGCGAAAGCCTGGCGGGTGTCAGGATTTTCGAGCGTTGCTTTCAAGGTTTTGTTTGTTTTCAGCTGGCGTATGATGTTCAGGTACATATCGCTTTCCACCTTCAGATCATGCAGCGTATCGCTTTGCTGCACCATGCTCTTTACCGAAAAATCGCCGAGGTTGGAAAATTGCAGCGTTTCATCGGAAGCGGAACCGTCGCTGTTCTCAAAACTTACGCCCACACTGGGTTTGAAGTGACGGAATACATCCTCTTCCGTTTTAAGCCCTTCCACGATCTCGGGCTTTACAGGATCGTGCGCGGTTAACTGCTGAATAAATAAAGTCTTGTTGGGCGATATGTCTACGAATGCTTCCGATGCATCCACTTTACGTTCGTTTCCGCCGATTTCATAATTGAACATATCTGAACTTTTTTGAGATAATAGATTAACAAATAATTTACGGGTCTGTATAAAAATAAGTCTTTTGATCCAAAACATTTTCAAAACGGCATTAAATTTTTACGAGGACTCTATCTTCCATTCCAATATTTCGCTTCCATTCATCAACCCGACCTTTATTTTTTGTCCTGCATGCAATTCACCGGAGATGATGCGCCGCGAGATCGGTCTGCGAAGCTGGTTACGTATCACGCCGGCGATCTGCCGCGCGCCGTACCGGGGCGTGAAACCGCTTAACGCCAGCGACTTTCCGGCCTCTTCGCTTATTTCAAGCGCGATCTGCTGACGGCTCAACGCGTCGAGCAAACTCTTCAGTTGTATATGGAATATTTTCACGACGTTCTCTTCCGTAATGGGACTGAACGGCACGATCTCCGATAGCCGCGCGAGAAATTCCGGCCTGAAATGTTTAGCCATCAGCTCCATCAATTGCGTACCGGTGGGAATGTTATTGCTGTTAAACCGCTCCGTGATCCATTCGCTGCCGATGTTGGAGGTGAACAGGATGAGCGCGTTGCTGAAATCGCCTTCTTTCCCAAGCCTGTCGTGGATAATGCCCTCGTCCATGATCTGGAGGAAGATATCAAAAACGGAAGGATGCGCTTTTTCAATTTCGTCAAACAACAATACGGCGTACGGCTGCTGCCTGATCTTGTTGACGAGCAAACCGCCTTCTTCATAACCCACGTACCCGGGCGGCGCGCCGTACAGCAGCGCGGCGGAATGTTCTTCTTTTAACTCGCTCATGTCAAAGCGGATCATCGCCTTTTCGTCGTTGAACAAAAATTCCGCGATCGACTTCGCCAGCTCCGTTTTGCCGGTACCGGTAGGGCCCAGGAGGAAGAAGGAACCGATGGGCTGGCCTTTTTTCCCAAGACCGCTGCGTGACTCCAGGATCGCGGCGGACAAGGCTTTCAGCGCATGGTCCTGCCCCACCACCCTTTGTTTCAGCTGCGCTTCCATGTTCATCAGCTTTTCTTTTTCTCCCGCCTGTATCTTGCCGATGGGAATGCCAGTTTTAACCGCCACCACCGCCGCCACGTCTTCCGGGCCCGTGCTTTCGGAACGTACCGCGGCAAGCGCTTCCAGCTTCGAGAGCATAGCGTCGAGAAAAATTTTATCCGGCGGGCCTTCCGGCGGCGGGGCGTCCAGCTTCCCGAGCAATACGGGGCTGAGCCGCCGGTGAATGTCCGTGTGTAATTTCGCGTGATCGGCCTCTTCCTGCAAAAACAGCCGTAGCTGCGCAAGCTCCGGCGCGGAGGTTTCGTTCATCATCTTGATGGCGGCCATCGTTCTGTCCAGCAGGTCGAAGGCGGCATCGGGCAACCGGCGGTCTTTCATATACCTTCTCGCCAGCCGCACGCATTCGGCTACCGCGCCTTCTTCCACCTTCAGCCCGTGATGCTGCTCGTACAGCGGCAGCTGGCATTCGAGCATACGGACCGCCGCAGCGTCGTCGGGCTCCGTCACCTGCACGATCTCAAACCGGCGGCTGAACGCTTTTTCCGGCTCTATCAGCTTCCTGAACTCTTCGATGGTGGTGGCGCCGATCACGGTGATCTCCCCGCGCGCCAGCTCGGGTTTGAGCAGGTTGCCCGCGCCGCTGCCGGTGGAACCTTTCGGGTCGAGCAGGCTGTGTATCTCGTCGATAAAAAGTATCACCTTGCCGGAACGTTTGATCTCGGCGATGATGTTTTTCAGCCGGTCTTCCACTTCGCCTTTGTAGGCCGCGCCGGCGATAAGACTGCCGGTGTCCAACTCCATGATCACCGCGTCCCGCAGCGCGCCGGGCACGTTGCCCGCTACGATCTGCTGGGCCAGACCGTCTACCAGCGCGGTTTTTCCCACGCCCGCATCGCCGGTGACGATCACGTTGGGTTTTGTGCGGCGGCAGAGTATTTCCATCATCATCCGCAGCTCCGCGTCGCGGCCGATGATGGGGTCGTGGCGGCCGTTGCGGGCTTCCTGCGTTCTGTCGATACAATATTTCGCCAGCGCGCCGGCGGCTGCCGCCGTTTCGGGCTCAACCGCCGTGCCGTTCGTGACCGGCGCCGCATCGTCCAGGTATTGGCTGATCAGCTCGCGTTCCTTCAAGGGGTACGATTTCATCTGCTCGGCTGGAAAACCCGTATTGGGCTTGCTGATGGCCGCCAGCACACAAATCGGCGTGATAAGGTCGAGCCCCATGCGCAGCCGCACGTCGTCCGCCTCTTCCAGTACGTCGGAAATTTCGGGCGTACCTTTTATGTCGGGGGAAAAGGTTTGCGCGTTCGGGTATTCGTCCATGCGCACCTCCGCCCATTCCTGCAGGTAACCCGCGTCCTTGTTGATGGCCTGCAAAAAAGGACGCAGCCCTGTTTCGCGGTGCAGCAGCCCGGCCAGCAAATGCGGCGGGCCGTAGCTGGCGTGCTTTCTTTCCTTTGCCAGCCCCTGCGCCACATGCACGGCGTGTTTCACGGATTCGCTGAGATTGAGAAAATTCATTGTCATTGTTTTTCTTTTGCGGCGGCCACGGACACGGGGTCTTTGCTGCCATATTCCCAGTCGTGCTGCACTACGTAGAAATACGGCCGGCCGTTCGATATAAAATAATCGCCGGTTTGCAGCTGTACTTTCAATACCTGGTTACATTTGCGCAGGTATTTCACCCACTGCTCGAACTGCTCCGTGCTCATGCCGTTCCTGATGTCCTTCACGGTAAGCGTGGCCATCTCGCCTGCATCCACGGGCATGCCGGTGGCTTTCTCGATAAACGCGGGCAGCTTCATTTTTTTTACGAGCGAACGCGTGACATTGCCTTTCCATTGAGCGGCGCCGTAGGACACGTACGTTCTGTACAACATTTTGCGGAACGCTTTGCTGTCCTGCTGCAGGTTGTCGCCCGCAAGGCGCGACAGCAGGTCGGTGAGCTGCTGCATTTCGTCCTGGCTCAGCAGGATGGCGAACTGCACCGGCGCGTTCTTTGTCACGATGCCTTCCTTGGCGTTCACGCTGAAATAATATTTGAATGCGTTGTGCGGCAGCTGTTCCCCAAAATCCCCCGGCAGCGCGACGCCCGGCTCCGTGACGCTTTTCATGACAGGTTCGGGGATCTTTTCGCGAAGACGGCCGGAGGTCATAAACACGCTGTCCAGCGAGGTGATGATCTGCCGGTTGTCCGTATACACTTCGCCGAGAAACCTGTCCAGCGCGACCATCATTTCACGGTTCGATTTCACTTCGCCCCGCGCGGGAAACACGATGGCGCCGGGTATCAGGCTGCCGTCGGGGTAATTGAGGTAATAGGATACAGAATCCGTGTACGAAGTATTGAACTGCTGCGTCACCGCCAGCCCTTCGCCTTTCACCATCCGCAGCTTTTTATTTTCCGCCTGCTGCTGCGCGGTCCTTTCCAGCAGCTGCCGCGATTCGATCACGAAGTTGTTGAACGCGGGATCGAATTTATTATACACCTGGAAAATGAGCAGGCGCGTGTCCGTTTCGGTCAAACCGCGCACCAGCGAGTTTTCCAGGGCGCCGCCATCCAGGTTGCCGGTGCTGCCCGCCACGATGATGATATTCGTTTGCATGGGGTATTGCTTCAGGATATTGACCGCCTGCTGCATGCCTTCGAAATACGGCTGGCCTGTAACGGCGCCGTTGCATTGCCGTGTGACGGCGGCCTGCTGGTTGATGAAGTCCACGATCCTGCTGTAATTGCCGGTAGGCTCGAACACGTTCGTTCTTTTCCCCGCGAAACAGCCTTCGCCGCCGCGGTACACCACCGCGCCAAACCGGTATTCGTAGCCCGAAAAGGCCTTCTTCCCAAAAATGTCCGCGAAATTCTGGATGGTATTGGTGATGCCGGGCAGGTAATTTTTCATGCTGCTGCCCCCGTCCACCACGAACATCACGTTCACGCGGTTGCCAAAGCGGCGCAGCCGCAGGTAATTGTTATAATCGATGCGCGTGCCTTTGATGTTGATGACCGTATTGCCGGATTTGTCGAACACATTGCCCGCCACGGACGAAGGAAAAGCATGGTTGGCCACGCCGAGCCCTTTGTGCTGCATCACGGGGATGGAGCGGAACACGGGATTGCCGGGCGGCAGCAGCGGGTCGTACTCAAAATTCCCGCCGCCGGGCTCCGCGGGCGTCAGCCGCTTGCTGAAATAGCCGGCTGCGGCGGAGTCTTCCTCGTAGCTGGACACCCTTTCGTTGCCCACATACAAACGGCTGCCCCAAAGATGTACCACGTCGGCGGACACCCATCCCGCAACGGCCGCCGCCGCGCTGTCCGCCGTCAGCTGGCTGGCATGGCCTACCAGCGCCTTCCGCCCGTCCTCGGAAAATTTATACACATACACGAGGTCGTGCAGCTTGAGCTTTTCAGGGGCTTTTGTTTGCAGGCCGGGGGAGTTGAACACGATCACGGAATCGTGCGCGAAATAGAACTCCGGTCTTGCGATAGGATCGCCGCTGCTGATGATGGTCACGGCTTTGATGGGAAAACCGCTGCGTTCGTCGGTAAGCGCCTTTTGCCACATCAGCACTTTATTTTTGGGCAGCCAGCCGTAGCTCACCGCTTTGCGTTTGTCTTTCAGCCGCGTGCCTTTTAATACGGAAGGATCATATTTTACGAGCCGCAGGTAACCGTCCTTTTCATCGCTCACAAAAAACGGCTGCATAAACGCCAGCTTTTTGAACACGAGCGATCCGCCGGGCGTCGTGGTGGTGAAATTATCCGCGCGGTCGGAAAACACGATCCATGCGGTGGCGGCGCGTTTGCCGGCCGGGTCCCTGGTTTCGGGCGTGGGGTTGCGGAAGTTGCCCGGCATGCGCTCGATGCGTTTGCCGGCGTAGAACTGGGCCTTTGCCTGGAGGCAGCATATAGCGGTCAATAAAACAAAAAATCCTCTCATTGCTTATTGGCAGTTTAAATAGTCGAAAATATCATTGCCGGCGATGCTGTTTCACCTGCACGAGGCTCACGCACCGCGAAGGCGCGAGGGTGAGGCTGACTTCATCTATCACTACGTTCTTGCTGAACGTGAGGCCGATGCAATAGGAATAAAAATCCGTGTTCTTTCTCCCGGTTTCGTCCTGTGCCTGCGCGGTCGTTTTTTCGCCGTTGCAGAGGTATTTGCGCACGAGATAATAATAGTGTTTGTTGAAATTCCCGCCGTTGGCGATGGCCTGCAGCCGTGTCTTAAAATCGTCCATCAGCGCCTGCCCGCCCGCGTTCGGGTCCACCAGCCCGATGTCCGTCAGCGGCTCGGTGATGTTCAGCACCGTGTATACGGGCACGGGGCTTTTATCCGTTTTCAGCGCCACGGTGTACCTTCCCGGCGTGCGGTAGGTGTAATAGGCGTTCCGCCCTTTCGCGTCCACCCGGCCCGTTTCGCCGAACGACCATTCGAAGATATTCGCGTCGCCATCGGCTTCCAGCCGCAGCTGCATGCCGGTCACGCCCGCCGTGGGACCGGAAATGCGGATGCTGTCCATACCGGTGAGCGGCACCGTATCTTTCACCACTACCGCAAACTGCTGCTGCAGCGAATTGTCCACCGTAAGCCGCACGAGGTATGTGCCGGACTCTTTGAACCGGTAATACCCGCTTTGCTCCTTCGAGCGGCTGCCGTCGCCAAACTCCCATTTCCATGATGACGATCCGGGCGTATTGTCCGTATACACGAGGTTCTCATTGAGAAAAATTTCGCTGCGCAGCAGGCGCGCGTTGATCTCCCGCTTGCCCATCAGCAGCTTGATCAGCAGGAAAACCACCGCCAGCGCCAGTATGGCGAGGGCGATATACAGGTAGATGCGGTTCCGGTTGTCCGTTCGTACGGCCTTATGCTGTGTAGTTCCTTCCATTGATCTTTTCCGTTAGGGTTGTTGGCGGTTCCGGTTGATGAAGGCTTCCTGCAGCCCGCGTTGCGAAAGTTTGCACTGCTCCAGGTCTTCCTCGAGCTTTTGAATGTTGCGGTAATTGCCGCGCAATTCTTTTTTATCATAAAAAAGGATCTCCAGCAGCTGCGCTTCCTGGCTGAAGGTCTTGTATTTCAGATCATGCGCCTTGCGCTGGTATGCCGCCTTGATGGAAGCGATGGCGTTGAGGATGTCCGCTTCCAGGAAAAGCGCGGTGACCGTGGGGTCGAACGCCATGATGCGTTTGTACGTGGAATCCACCATGGGCTGCACTTCGGCCACGGCCTGGATAAATTGTTCTTCGTCGCGCATGCGCTGCGAAAGTTTTTCTTTCATATCGCCCGCGTTGTGGCGGCCGCCTCCAAAAAGCAGCCAGGCCAGCAGGCCGGTGGTAAGAATGGTGAGGATGAAAAGGAAGAGGAATTGCTCCTGTCTTTCTTTGATGCTCAGGTGCGCCATGTGAATGTTTGGGTTTGGGTCAATAACGGTTGAGTTTTTTGATAGCCTTTTTGGCGGCCAGTCCGCAGGCGTCGAGCTGCTGCCGCAGGCTTTCGGTGCTGAAGCGCGTTTGCGAAAGGGAATCTTTCAAACCGGCGAGCGCCACTACCTGCCGCGTCATTTTCCCGTACAGCTCGTACCCCGGCGCGGGCTCGCTGCGGCTGGCCTCGAGCAGGCCGCGCACACGGTTGTTTTCCGCCTGCACGCCGTTGATCAGCAAAGCCTGGTTGCTCAGCTCGCGCGCGTCCGCGTTCACATACCGGCTGAGCGCGCGGAGGCGGAACAGCACCTGGTCGAAACGCGCCGTCAGCTCTTCACGCTGGTATGCCTGCCGGTCGTAACGCCCCGCCTGCGCGGAAAGCAGCTTCAGCTCCTGTTTTGACGCAAGAAAAAAACCGGCCGTGCATAATACGGAGAGCAGCACGAGCACGACAAAATGAATGATGAAGTTGAAATATCCCTTGTTCAGTTCATACTGGTTGACAGGCTTCATAAATCACGGTTTCAGGCTTTCGGATACGGCCAAATGTTTGGGTAACCGGGTTAGACAATTCAATAAAACGGGCGCGCGGTTTTTCAGTAAGTTTCTTCTCGTTGGTCTTCTTTCATATTAAGGTTAACCAATATGCAAGATCTCCCGTTGTTGTCGAAGATACAAACAAATATTATGCTGAAAAATGAATTTACCGCGAATTTATTTAGATTTGAAACGAAGTAACCCGTTAACCGCATGAACACCATATTTTATAAAAAACCCTTCGACTTTCGCCGGCTGTATGCCCAGCAGCCCCTTGAAACCTGCGACACGGGCGTTTCTATCAGCCAGCATATCGAACTGATCATCTTCTCGCGTTTTGGCGAGCACCGCTTCGATCCCGCGTTCGGCTGCGAGATATGGGAGCTGGACTTCGAGCTGATCGTGAACGGCGCGATGTGGGAAGAAAAGATGGCGCAGAGCATCAAACGGAGCGTGCGTGCGCAGGAAAAAAGGCTGATGGAAGCGGAAGCCACGCTGAAAGTGGAGGACGTGGAAAAGGTATTCCCGCTGCGGCGGATCACGGAGATCAAAAAAAAGGCGGAAGTGACCGTTACCGGGAAGCTGGCCGCAACGGGGGAGAACTATGTTTTTACTACGGCACTTTTTTTGAGCCCGTTGTCATCTGAATAATTATGGAGTTCCCGTTACATTATCATTCGCGTGAAGACATCCGCGCCCGTATGCTGCAAAACGCGGCGACGTTCTGGGGCGTCCGTTCCGCCGCCGCGCTCGACCCGATGGTGCGGCTGCTGACAGAAGCGCTGAGCGCCGAGCTGTACGGTCTTGCGAACGACCTGCGCAACACGGAGCAACGGTTATTGGGCAAGCTGGCCTCGCTGCTTACGCCCGACCTGCTGACCGCTCCCCTGCCCGCACACGCGCTCATGCAGGCCGCGCCCGTTGACGCGGCGGAAACATTGCCCGCGCATACGCATTTTATATATGGCCCGCGCAAACAGGCGGAGAACGCCAGCGGACAGGACGTGTTTTTCACACCGGCCGTGCCCTCGCGCATCTGCGACGCGCAGGTGCAATACCTCGCCACCGGCAGCCGGCTGTACCGCTACGATCCGAAAAAAGGAAAAACGTTGCAGACCGCCGCGCAGGGATTTTTGCCGACAGGCGACGTGTGGCTGGGAATACGCGCGGGGAGCGGCATACGGGGGGAGGAAAAATTCCCGTTGTATATTAGCTGGCCGCATTTCCCGTTCGATCATACGCATTATCAATTGCTGTCGCTTTGCGGGTGCAGCGTGAACGGGCAGGCGCTGGCGGTGGAGACCGGCTTCCCGCACGAGCCTGAAACCTTCTCTTCCACGCGCGGGCTGCTCAACAAAACCATCGCGTTCGATACCATGCCCGTGATCATCCGCGACGTGATGGAATATTACCGCGATCATTTCCTGACGGTAACCGCCGATCTGCAGGAGCATGCGCAGCACCGCTACCCTGCCGCGTTTGAAGGCGTGTTCCCCGAAGCCGCGTTGCAGGCACTGCAGGAACCGCTGATATGGCTGCGGCTCACCATGCCTGCCGCGCTGCAGCAGCCGCTGCTGGACAATATGGAAGTGCAGCTGAACGTTTTTCCCGTGCTGAACCGGCGGCTTCACAAAGTCAAACACCGTTTCAGGGGCATCGGCAGCATCATACCCGTAAAGCCCGGGCCCGGCGAATACTTTTTCAGCGTGCACCAGCTGACCGACAGCAAGGGCCGGCAATTCCATCCCGTATCGTATAACGACGGCGCGGCGCAGGAAGAAGACGCTTACTCCGTGCGGCTTGGCGGCGCCGAGCGGTTCGACAGCCGCAACGCCCGCGAAATGATCGATTACCTGTTCGAGCTGCTGCGCGACGAAAGCGCCGCGTTTTCCGCATACGGCTACGACTTTCTCACCGACGTGCTCCGGAACCTGCGGCAGAACATGGCGCTGGTGGAACAAAAAGCGCGGCAAAGCATCGCCGGCATGACCGAGTCCACGCGTTACATCATCGTAAAACCGCAGCATGCCGTGGAAGTGATGTACCTCGATTACTGGACCACGCAAAGCGAAGCCGCTCACCGGCTGCGCGGCGGTCTTCCGCTTACGCAGTTCGAAGGTTCCGGCCTACGCGCCGATTCCATTCAATTGCTAACGCAACCCGTTGGCGGACGCAAGGCCGCGGAGCAGGCCGACCTGCTGCAAGCCTACAAATATGCGCTCACCACGCGCGACCGGATCGTGACGGAAGACGATATCAGAAATTTCTGCCGGCACGAGCTGGGGCAACGCATGGCCGCCGTGAAAGTGAAACGCGGCGTGATGGCATCCGTTCACCCGAAAGAAGGATTAAAAAAAACGACCGACGTATTTATCACGCAGGCGCCCAATCACCCTTACACGGCGGGGGAATGGGAGCTTGCCGGCAAACAGCTGCTGCACAAACTGCAGGCGCGCAGCGGCGTACAGGCGAATTACCGCGTATTTCTCGATTAAGATCTTCGGCATATTATGGATGTAAAATCAACCTTTGTTAGTTATATACTGTTCCCGCTGATCACCGTTATCATGGCGGCGGTAATGGTGGTGCTGAATAAAAAGAACAGGATCATGGGCAGCCGCCGGCTGGTGGTGACCTTATTGCTTACGGGGCTGGCGCTGGGGCTTCTCGGCTTTCTCGGCGCGCTGGGTTTGCAGTTCATGCCATGGGGCTACCTGCTCGCGCAGCTCGCTTACCTGCTGCTGGGGTTTGCCGCCGTAATACTGCTCAGCAGGCATATGCCCGAAGCTATCACGGAACGGAAAGGCATGCTGGTACTTTTTGGCGTCATCGTGGGACTGCTGGGCGCTTATCTTTTCCAGCTGGCGTTCAATTTTTTCAACGGTCTGCAATACGGCTGGCTGGCCGCTACTTCCGTGCTGGTATTTTTTGTGCCGCCCGTGTTCTGGTGGGCGTACATCGCGATGATCGCCATTCCTTCGGAGATCTACACCGTATGGTATTATCCTGAAAAAGCGCCCCCGCTGGACATGTACGACGTGGACCTCGACAGGCTGAAAGTGCTGGAAGTGGAGCTGTTCAAAGGCGCGGCCGATCCTTCCCCCTTAAAAGTAAAAGTAAAAGCCCCGCCGGACATGAACTTCGGCGATTGGTTCAAAAAATTCATCGACGATTACAACCTGAAATTCCCCCGCAACGGCATTCATTTTGTATCCGAGGAAGGCGAAGCCTACGGCTGGATATTTTATCTGAAACCCTCGTTCTTCCGGCGGAAACAATACATAGACCCTGCGCTGAGCGTGGCCGGCAACCAGGTGAAGGAAAAATACACCATTTTCGCCCGGAGGGTGACCCGCCTGCAGCATGAAGCCATGGGCGAGGACAGGGTCGTGATACTCTGAGGCA